>CBJMBI010000034.1:0-15587 GCA_966427955.1 uncultured Ktedonobacterales bacterium | reverse complement strand
ATCCCGACAAAGGAGAAATTGTCAGCGCCCAATGCATCGCCATGCAGACCAATTGTTGAGCCCATCGCCGCCATAGACCAGCGAGCAGCGAAAAATGCCCCCAATTCTTGCAGGAATGGTGGGTTATCTAGCGAGAAAAGGACACCTGCGAAAATAACCTGTGGAATCAGCGGCAACGGTATAAGGCTCATGGCCTGATCATTGTTAGGGACGATTGCCGAGACCAGCAAGCCCGTCATCAATCCTGACAGCGCTGTTAAAGCCATAGTGATATAGATCTCCAGAAAAGGAGCGAAGAGAATACTATGCACTTGGCTCAATGGATCCTTCAGATTGACTGCGAAGACGAGAATGAAGCTCTGTATTAGGCTAAAAATGCCTAAAATAAAGATTTTTGAGCAGAGATAAGGGGCAATGCCCAAATTGACGGTCCGTTCGCGCCGATAGATAGCCGCCTCTTTGACAATTTCTCTGGCCCCATTAAGGCATCCGAACATAATCGCTGCAAATGCCATAATAAAAAGGATCTTCTCGGCATTTCCTCCACCATGACCAGCCATAACCGAAGCATTCAGAATTTTGTCGGCATTTGGGACATGCGCAGCCTTCAATTGATTGACCTCTGTCTGGCAGTTGATAGGTACAAGAGGACTATTATTAGCCGTTATAGGCTGGTGAGCATAACAGGTTGCAATACTGGTCGGGCTAAAGACTGCATGAAGCGTCAAGAAATAGAGGATAATGCCAATGATGGGAGCCTGCAAGACTAGAATCGCTAGATTGAGCTTGTCATTCAAGATAAGTTCAAGGTAGCGCATGGAGAGCAGAATGAATTGTTTCCAGGGATTGCCTCTTTTAGCTTGCCGGATGCGAGCTATCTGAGCATTTGTGCGTACTTGGCCGGATGAAAGCTGCTGGAGCGGTTCATAAACGTAGCGCACATAATCTGCTGATTGCCGGAAGCGGGCTTCTGCCTGCACTGGCACATCAGGATTCTCTTCGGTTGGTTCTAACGTATTATAAATTTCAGCGAAGTCGGCTTTACCAAAATAAGCTTTGGCGTCGCTCGGAGGCCCATAGTAGGCCAAGCGTCCACCCTGGCAGAGGAAACAGACATAATCACAGACATTGATATTGTTAGTAGCATGCGTAACCAGTACGATGGTATGACCTTTATCGGCTAGTTTACGTAGCAGGAGCATCATCTTACGATCCAGACCGGGATCAAGGCCGGAAGTCGGCTCATCGAGAAAGAAGACACTCGGTTTGGCAAGCAATTCCAAGGCAATTGAGACCCGCTTGCGCTGACCACCAGAGAGCTTGCCGATCAGCAGGTGGCGACGATGTTTCATCTCCACATCATCGAGTACCTCATCGATACGCTGCCGGATTTGTTGCGCAGTGAAGTCCTTGGGGAGACGCAGTTTGGCAGCATAGTAGAGCGCACGCTCGACGGAGAGATCGCGATGGATAATATCGTCCTGTGGTACATAGCCAAGCTGAGTACTAAAGGCTGCAAAATGCTGATAGTAGTCCTGACCATTGTAGAACACTGCACCAGACTGAGCTGGCCTCATGCCGCTGAGAGCATTCATTAGGGTTGATTTTCCAGTACCAGAGCCACCAACGAGAGCCACGAACTTGCGTGGTGGAATCGTCAGCGAGATATCATTAAGTAAGATTGTATTATTACTGCCAGTTTGTTTGAGGTGTAGGGCATCAATGCGAATATTACTGCTCTCATCGTATTGTGTGAGTTGCGTGTCAGCGCTATATGTAAATCTGAATGGACCAATATGAATTTCATCGCCAGGCTTTAGATCATATGTCTGGATGCGCTGAGCATTCACATATACATGATTGGTGCTATTGAGATCGATAATGCGATAGCCACCTGACACCTGTTCTAGGCGGGCATGGTGACCGGAGACCTGGGGATGGTTGAGCACAACGGTATTGTCCGCTGCACGGCCAATCGTAATCACGGGACTGCCGAGTGAGATGGGTCGGATCTCAGGTAAGGCCTCTTGTGCCATGCCACTCCCATCATTATAGGTCAGAGTGATCAAAGTCCCATCTTCATCGCTGATACGGAAAATATCACCGCGTGAGAGGGTATGACGAAACTGCTCGTTGCCACGAACAGTTATACCGTGATAGGTTAGGCCATTGCGTGTTCCTGTACGCGAAGGGTGAGGATGGATCAGCACGAGCTGGTTTTCTTCGCGGATGATCTGAGCATGGAAGGTCGAAACTGTTGGATGGTTGATCACGATGGTGTTGGAGGTATCCCGGCCAATATCGAATACCTGACGGTCTGGGACAAGAGGATAGACGCGTTTATCTTGATCAGTATTAATACTGACTTCAAGCCAGGGACAATTGATCTGACTGCCAAATTTGCCGTCTTTGCCTATGCTCGGAACATACTCGGTGAGATTCGCTTGCTGGGAGTTGGCTGGTGCAGAATTAGTAGATGGAAGTGTCATAGTAGTGGAATATCGACTTATACGTGGATAAGTATCATTTTCTAAGATTTGAGTCGTGTAAAATGTTTTGCAGATCTGAGAACTGGTGGGTTCGCTGCTAGGCGTTGCAGAGACAAAATTGGTAGATGACGATGCATTCTGCTGTGACAATGCGCTACCAGCCATCAGAAAGATAAAGGTTGTTCCTGATCCAAGGCTAATTGTGTCCCAATTATTCAGAGATGATAGGGATAGCTCATACTGATTAACCGTTAAGCTATTATCGGTGGCAAGCTTCTTGATTGTCCAAGTATCATTTTCCCAAATAATTTGTGCGTGATGCCGTGAGACGGAAGGGTCAAGAATAACGATATCATTTGCCATGCCTCGTCCGAGGCTAGTAACTGCCTTAGTAATAGGATAAATATTGCCTGCCAATGGTCCCGTAAGAAATTTAAGTGAGCCGATTGGTCGCTCGTTTCCTCTCTCCATACAACATATATTGCACCATTCGCCTTCCACATAGTGTTATAACGGAGGTGCAGTTTTCCTTCCTGTACTAAAATACGATCAGCTAAGCGAAAGAGTGTTGTGTGGGGACAGGTTGATCGTACTGCCCACAAGCTAAACAATCTAGTTCTGCTTCTTGGGCTTATTATATCATTAGGGTGACAACACCCCTTGTTTTTGCTGTTCGTCTGAGAAAGAGGTCTTATCTGCAGCCCCAAAAGTGGTTGACAAGTTGAGAGGCTAGTGATATAGTTGTGTGTATCAGCAGTTAGGGCGCTTAGCTCAGTGGTACGAGCGCTTCGTTCACACCGAAGAGGTCACTGGTTCAAGCCCAGTAGCGCCCATGAGATAATAGCAAAGAGGAGCGCTTTTTACGGTGCTCCTCTCCCTCTTTTTAGTAGCTCCAGTTAACTCCGCACTGTGCACAATGTTTCGCTGGTCTATCGCTCTCAAAGGCATGTCGGAATGCATTATAACGCTCACCATGCCAGATGCGTTCTATCGGCTCCTCAAAAATGTTTCCCAATACCCGTTCTTCATGGTATTCTCTAGCATTCTTATGTCCGAAAGGGGCAAAGCAGCAAGAGAGCACATTGCCACTAGAGGTAATGTAGGTTAGCGTATATGGTCGACGGCAACCAGACCAGGGGCGTTCCCCAAAATCGCGTGCAATGCTTTCCAGAGGAGTGGCAGCGCCTGCGGCCTTAAAGACAAGACCCCGCTCTTTACACATCGAGTCGCAATGGCGGATCAATGCCATTTCCTCAGGAGTGGCACGATGAAATAGGGCCTGTTGAGAGGCAGCTAATCCTTGCTCGAAGTATACGAGGCGTTGCATATAGATCTCTCGTATTCCATGCTCACTAGCTAGCTCGATCAAGCCGGGCAGTTCGGGTAAGTTCTCGCGCATTGCAGTGAACCAGAGAGAAACTGCCGGTTTACTAGCGTTTTGCTGTTGTTGTTTGATAATAAATGAATGAATGTTGCGCCAAATTTTGTCGAAGGCATCAACTCCACGTACACGTGCATAAGTTTCCCGTGTTGAGCCATCCATTGATAGACGATACTCATCTAATCCGGCATCGATGAGGGCTTGGCCTCGATCAGCATTCAGCAAAGTTCCGTTTGAATTGAAGAGCACGTAAGTTCCTCGCTCTTTGAGGTAGCAAATCATGCGTGGTAGGTCTTTGTTGAGAAGCGGCTCTCCCAGACCATGAAGCACAACACGTTCTAGAACAGGAAACTGATCTACAATGAAACAAAACTGGTCAAAGGTCAGGTCGCGGTCCTCCTCACGTGAGAGCAAGGTGCGTGGACATTGTTGGCACAATTCATTACAACGGGTGGTTGGTTCAATATAAATTGAACGTGGAAGATTTGCAACAGTCACAGGCATGGTAGATGCTCCTTCTTTATCTCTGCAAGGCAAGCTGCCGTATATGGTGCAATCGTACTATCTTCCTGCAAAAGATCTATAAGTTGTATTAAGTCTGGCTGTTCATCGACATCAAAGAGAGGTTCTAGTAGGTAAACAGAGAGCTGCTGTTTCTCAGCTTTCTCGATAGTCCTCTCAAGAACGACCTCTGTACTCATTGGAATGCCACTAAAAACATCATGGGGTTGATGCATGCCAATCAAATAATAGCCGCCATCCTCGGCTGGTCCAAGCACTACATCGGTCGTTTCTAGAGCACGTTGTGCCTCAAGGATAATAGCTCGACTGATTTGTGGTGAATCGGAACCAATGACAATTATCCCATGAAATTGGCGCATCCATAAGGTGCGAAATACTTGATGGAGACGGGACCCAAGGTCTGGACCCTGTTGTGGGAACACAGACATCCGCTCGGCATATTCAGGAACCAGGGTAGCTATAAAGGCAGCAAAGTCATACTCAGTGGGTGCATAAGCCCAGTGCAAATCGCAAGTCCAGTTTGCGAAGCGTTGTGCTAGATCACAAAGGAAAGCCTGATACAGGTGAAGCGTTGCATCATCACCAATACTGCGTGCCAGACGTGTCTTAATTTTTCCCTTTTCAGGATAGCGTGCCATAATGGCCAGAGCTGTGTCAGACATGCGATTACCTCTCACATGCGTAACGGAGCATGGTACGTAGCATTACATACGCTGCTTTCACACTTCCTATAACAGTCCCTGCAACTTTGGAGTGCCCATGACTGCGTCGACGGTAATGTAGAGGCACTTCGACAATGCGGTAGTGTGCCCGAGCTGCTTTGACGAGCATTTCAACAGGCCAGCCGAAGGTTCTCTCCTGCATCTGTAGCGCCTCCAAGACATCTCTGTGTATTGCACGAAAGGATCCAATATCGTGTATGTTAGTACCATAGAGATAGTTGAGCAATCGGCTAATCAACCAATTACCGAGACGAGCTTGTAGTGGAACCGCGCCAGCTTCGGCATATGCTCCGACGCGTGATCCTATGACCAGATCTGCATGCCCTGTAAGGATTGGAGCAAGCATTCTTGGGAGATCAATGGGATTGTCGCTTCCATCTCCATCCATAAAGATGATGATCTCTGCGCCTAACTGCAGTGCAGTTTGGAAACCACGCCAGCAAGCTTGTCCATAGCCAGGAACTGGCTCGCTTACAACAATGGCACCTGCAGCTTGAGCAACGGATGCTGTAGCATCTGTACTTCCGTTATCAACGACAATGATCCATTGCACCATATGAGAAAGTACTTCTGGGAGAAGATGACGAAGTGCTTCCTCTTCATTTAACGCCGGGATCACAATGGCGACGTTATTGGTAGCCATAAATCGGTTACCTCTCAATCAATTGATCTACTAGCTTTTGAGTGCATATTGCCCCAATTTTGTGAACATCTTAGTCTGTAGTTCTGATCACTCACGCTTTCCAGTATAACAGGAACCGTAGGTAAAGAGAATATGAAAACTTGAGTTGCTCTGAAGAATCCTTGGAGCCAGGGACTATGGGACCATATATCGCTCAAAAGCATCCACCAGCTAGGTTAACCTAGAGTCAAGAAGGTAGGTTGCGTAATGCTAGATGTCAGGGGTGTACTAGTATATAGATGAGCTTTTCATGTGTCTAGGCGGATGGTTGATCAGTTGTCGTTGGATCACTGTAATCTTGCTCTAGTGCGCACATAGTTGGCAACTGTCGGGTGCAAGCAGTAGCGACTTGGCCCCAAGTTTTCCAGCAACCCGGCATTGCAGAGTTCATCCAATGTCTCTCTAGGCTGTCTGCTGATTGCCAAAGCTGCTTCCTCTGAGAAGCTCTGGGGCTTGGGTGGAAGGACAGCTAGAGCTTCAAGGGTAGTTTGAGCTAATGGGTGTAACTGCTGGGCACAGAGGGCAATGGTGGCGTACAACGAGGGAGGTGCTGTTTCCGCAAAGTTGGGCCAACCGTTCGTAGATGAAGTCTGCATGCTTGCACATAAGAGTTCTTGGGTATTGTGCAGTTGGGTCAAGATGACTCTTAGAGGCCAGCGTGACCGAATTGGAGTTGGTGATGCCAGATAGTGGCCTATTAGAATTATAGCTAACGGCAAGCAGCCCAGAAACTGTATCAGAGATTGGGCACCCTTGGAATCTTGTTGGACCTGCCGTGGAATAAAATGCGCTAGTAGCATTTGCCCATCAGCCTCCTCTAGTGAGGGAACAATGAAGGATCGGTGCTTGGCAAGAGTAAAGGCTACTTGAGACTGGCAAGTAGTCAGCAGGTAGGTGCACTTTGCTCCTCCAATCTGCAAAGCCAAAGCATCTTGCATTGTCCAGGCATCATCGATGACAAACAATATCTGGCGGTTACCAATGGCTGATCGCAGGGCTTGGCTCCATGCTTGTTGGTTTTCTGGGTTGCTGACATCGCTGGGAGTAATCCCTAACAGAGCCCCCCAACGCATCAATTGACCCAACACATGAGGTTGGGGGCCTAAAGGAGCCCAAAGAATGCCATCGGGAAAATGTGCCTGTACATCCTCATCTAGAATTAAGGCGATTGCCAGGGCAGTTTTGCCAACGCTAGGTGAGCCATAGAGAGCCGTGAAGGTCTGATTATCAGCATCTAACAGACACTGTTTGATCTGCATAAGCAAACTTGTTCGTCCAATGAGCTTACTGACAGAACCTAGTTTCTGTGGGATGCTAGGATCAGTGAGCGGTGAGGCTGATGTAGAAGTATGTAGAATAGTGAATTGGGCGGTAGAAGGCTGTGTTCCCTGCTGTATTGTAGTCTCATCAGTATCCCAGAGAAGGCCTAACTCCTGAGAAGTCTTGCCAAAAAGGGCGCTTAATTTTTTCCGATAATTGGGTTGTGGTATAGCTAGTCCTTGTTCCCAGCGAAGTACCGTTCTGGTAGTAACCCCTAATATTTCTGCAAGTCTAGCCTGAGACCATCCATGCATCTTTCTCTCATTCCGTAACTTTCTATATTTTATCATTGTAGTAGGTTTCATATGAAATATCTTCCTTTTACTCTGTATTTGTAGAACCTCCTATTGAAGAATTTCCTGTAAGTTAGAAAACTCTCCTATTTATCTCAATGGCAAGTATTGTTGCCTAAGCCGTACCAATGAGGAAGTAAGACTAGTAGTATGAAGAAAATCAAAGTAGGTATGAGAAATATAAGTGCACATATGAATGCAAACTTAGACAGCAACATTCTCTCATTTTTATCTTCTTTCTTTTGAGTAGTCAGTGCTGATATACGTAGCAGTCCACAAAGAACAATGCAAATGAGCCCTATGGTGCCCCCTATCTCCATCAGTGTGTTGAGAAAAAAGCCTAGACCACTACTCATAAGCTGAACAAAGGGATCGTTGCATGGAATTCCATGAGCAGTAGTGGGGTCCTCAAATAAATTTGCCAGAGGGAGAATAGTAAAAAGAAAGCTATGTGGTGTTGTAACTAGATCAACAGAAAAACTTGTTCTAACATGAATACTAGAACTACTAATACTATTAACAATAGTATGTAAAGAAAGCATTATTTTTCTCCTCTCTGAGAGTATCGTAAATGGAATAATATCCGGTAAAATTGTACCTGATCGTCTTAAGTAAAGCTAGTAGGAAAGAGGGACAGATCTCTATCAAAGAGAAAAAGTATTGTTCAGTAGAATCTAGATCATTCCCTAAAGCCCACTCATTCAACTTTCCTGGTGCTATTGCGTACATACTTGTGTGATTAGATACAGGACAAACTATTTATCACTATCTTTTTAGCGTGAAGAGAGGCATACCATGGAGGAGATGCGTAAGGATCGAGGAGAGGGAAGCAGATCTGATCAAACAACAGGAATAACAGCGGAACTCCCACTGCAAAACACGACAACGAATACGGCCAAGGCAACTAGTTCCGATATTCCCCATACAGACACCGACAATATGCAAGATCGGACACCAGGCCCACTATCAGCAGATAGCCTAGAGTTTATTGTCGTTGAAGGCTTCCAAGTAGGACGTGGCGTTGCCCGTATCGACCTCGAGTACATAAAACGGTTGGGCTGCCAACCCGGCGATATTGTTTTAATTACGGGAGCACGTACAACAGCTGCTAAAATAGTACCTAGTGCTCAACCTGATCGTGGTCAGCAGACCATCCAGATGGATAGTCAAGTGCGACAGAATAGTGCCTCGGGCTTGGGGGAACGCGTTTCTGTGCGCAAAGCAAGGGCGCGCCCAGCAGAGAAGATCACACTCTTGCCATTGAGCGGCGAAGCACCTATCCAGGAAAGTGATTTGCAATACATTGCCCGCTATTTAATTGGATTACCTGTGACCATTGGCGACCTGCTGCGTGTTGGCACTCCAGGCACTGCACCGCGTGAGTTCCTCATTATCAGCACAACGCCAGCTACACCGAGCTACACCCTGCGCAGAACAAATACTGGGAGTCTTCCAATCATCCCTCCTGAGCCAGCAGGTGATGTTGAGGCAGTCTTTGTTCATGAGAAAACCGTCGTACGTGCTCAGATACGCGGAGCTACAAGTGGTGTGTCTGGTCGATTGGGATATGAAGATATCGGTGGACTGGGTAAAGAGCTTCAACGTATTAGAGAAATGATCGAACTGCCTCTGAAATATCCCGCTGTCTTTGATCGTCTAGGAGTTGAGCCACCAAAGGGTGTATTGCTCTATGGCCCTCCAGGAACAGGAAAGACCCTTATTGCTCGTGTTGTGGCTGCCGAAACCAACGCAGCCTTTTTCGTTATCAATGGACCAGAAATCATCAATAAATTCTATGGTGAAAGCGAGTCGCGCCTGCGTGCAGTCTTCCAAGAAGCTCAGCGGAGGGCTCCAAGCATTATCTTTATCGATGAATTAGATGCTTTGGCCCCCAAACGAGCAGAAACAGGCGGTGAAGTTGAGCGACGTATCGTAGGGCAACTGCTCGCTTTGATGGACGGGTTGGAATCACGGGGACAAGTTGTACTCATTGGAGCAACCAATCAGCCAAATGCTCTAGACCCAGCGATGCGGCGCCCTGGCCGCTTTGACCGAGAGATTGCGTTGCATGTTCCGGATGTGAGAGGGAGGCAAGAGGTTCTACTCATTCACAGTAGAGATGCAGCATTAGCTAGTGATGTAGACTTTGCACGTATTGCACAACTGACACCAGGCTTTGTTGGAGCTGATTTGGCAGCACTATGTCGTGAAGCCGCAATGATTGCCCTGCGTCGTGTCCTACCCCATATAGATTATCAGCGTGGCTATATCCCCTATGAGACTCTGGTCAATCTTAGTATCACCATGGCAGACTTCCAGGCTGCGCTACGCGAAGTTGAGCCTTCGACAACGCGTGAGGTCTACGTAGAGGTCAGTGAAACCTCCTGGGATGATATCGGTGGATTAGCATACGTGAAAGATTTGCTCACTGAGGCAGTCGAGTGGCCACTACGCTTTCCAGATATGTACGCCTCTGCCAAAGTCGAGGCTCCCCGAGGTATCCTGCTCTCAGGACCGCCGGGATCTGGTAAGACTCTCATTGCTCGTGCATTAGCTAAACAGTGTGAGGCTAGTTTTATCTCTATCAAAGGTCCAGAACTCCTTTCTAAATGGGTTGGAGAGTCGGAGAAGGGCGTGCGTGAGATTTTTCGTCGAGCGAAACAGGCCGCACCGTGTATAATCTTTTTCGATGAGATTGACTCATTCGCTTCGCGCCGAGGACAGGCAAATGATGGCAATATAGGAGATCGTGTAATGGCACAGTTGCTAACTGAAATGGATGGTGTTGAGGGTCGAAAAGGAGTCATTATTCTAGCAGCAACAAACCGACCGGAACTCATTGATCCAGCGCTTCTACGTCCTGGCCGCTTTGACCTAACCGTAGAATTGCAACTTCCTGATGAAACAGAGCGGGCTGGCATCTTCGCCGTCCATTTGCGCGGCAGACCAGTTGCTCCAGAAATCACCATCGAAGAACTGGCAAGCCTCACGTCTGGACGCAGTGGAGCTGACATCGAAGCTATCTGTCGCCGTGCGGCACTGCTTGCCCTGCGCGAGTGCATCACACCGAAACTAGAACTGGCACAAGTTCGAGTCACCCAGATCGACGAAGATGCGAGCGACAGTACAGCCTCCACATCTGAGGTAGCAGATAATGTAGCGGGTCAAAAAACGGGACCAATAAAACTGACAAGCATTATGATACGTATGGAACACTTCAAGCGAGCTATTGAAGAACAGCAAGAACGCTATGCTATCCAAGAAGCAATCGAGAAGGATAGAGAGCGGCAAGAGCGAGGAAGACAGCGCTTGATCGAGATGGCAGCTGATAGTGACACAAAAGGAAAACGACCTTTGAAAGGCTTTTGGCTCTGGCTAGCCCGCCTATTCAGATTCGTGTGAAAAAAATGACAGGGGACAAATCCTCTTCGAGAAATGGGATGTCCTCTGTCACTTTTTCCCTCAAGTTGTCCTCATTATCGGGCAAAGTTGTCTAGAAGTTGTCAGTAACTTGTCCTAGAAAAACCTTCTTTTCTGAGGTATGCTTAATACAGTAGAGTGGAGTGATAGTTAAGAGGGCTTGTAAGTTACGAAAAATACGTATGAGTAGGATATTTTGCCTACTCAGCATAGACAAAATCATCAAGAACATGTACTCTTAAAGATATGCCGTTGAGGATGGGACTAGTAAGGAATATACTGTACAGCTTGGTCCTTAGTAAGAAAAGTCGCATAATGTTGCGCAAAATATACATTAGAAGAAAAATTTTGCTGGAGAGTCTATACACTTACAATATATAGGTGACTATGCTATAATAAACAACGGAGAGTGTTTATTATTGCGAAGGGAGGAAACAATGTTACCGAGACATGAAAACTCCTCTTCCGTCTCCAGTGAGCAAGTTACAGAGGCGTATCTTAAGGTCATTGGGTTGATAGATGAGCGAGTAGCCCCCTATCTGGGAAAGGCGACAACCCGCGCTTTGGTGCAAGGCGCTGCCCACCATATAAAAGCCACATATCCATTTCTCGAATTTATGGTTCATCGTGCTTATACTGATATCGTTCCATCTGTTATTCATGAGCAACTTTCTGGCGTAGCTCCAGCAGACGTTGTTAGGGGATTAAGTGCATTGTTAGATGAGTGCTTCTCGGGGTTGAGGGAACTAACAGGTGATCTGATTGCTCCCCCTCTCCATGATGAAGTGGCTCACCAGTTAAAACAGTTGCAGTAAGGGAGTAGCATGGAAAGCAGCGTACAATCAATGTCTCACACTTCAGATAGTGCGTTTCGCTTCCCCAACGGGTATACGGCGGATCGTCTAATTGCGATCCGCCATGAGATGGAATATCTTAATACCATTGGCAAGCAGTTTGTAGCTGCTATTGACCGTTTTCAGGTGCATCGAGCATTGCTGAAAGCGCTAAAGGAACTCTATAGTTTTGCGGCCTGTTGTATTCTCTTGAAGGGGAGCCCCTTTGAAAGTGAGAATCCCTTTGAGCTGTTCATTATCCCCTGTTATCCCCTGGATGCAACGTTTTTAGAGTCGATTATCCAACGCATTGCCAGTGCTGCTAGTGTTCTCAATCTGATTCACACGACTGCTGATCAATTAGCGCGTACAGCCTACTTTGATGCTCCTGATGAGCTTGCCCTGGCACGACCGCAGGGAGAAGTGGTTGGCTCTGAAGTTGGCTCGTTCTTGAATATTCCATTGATTGTTGAGAATCGTATTATTGGCATGTTGAGCTTGTTCGACGAGAAAGTAGGAACATTTGATGCAGATCTGATGCAAATGACTACAATGATCGCTGATTATGCTGCTATTGCCTTGGAGAATGTTCGTTTGCACGAACGCGAGAGTGCTCTCTGGCGTCAAGCAGAGCTAGAGCGTATGCGCCTGTCATTGATCATTGGAAGTATGGCGGAAGGTTTGTTGATTACTGATGACAAGGGAGCAATTACCTCGGTTAACACATCAGCAGAGCAATTGTTGGCACAAGCTCAGGTCAGTTTCAAGCCTGATATCCACTTGCATAAATTAGCCAAGGCTAGCAAGGTGCAATGGATTTCTAGGTTGGCCGACATTGTCGATATGGCATTGGCAGGCTACACTGTCAAGAACCAAGAGTTAGTTGCAGGACAGGCTGAAGAGCGTGTTCCTCTCACCTTAAGTATCAGTGCTGCTCCGCTTCTCGATGGGAGTGGTGCCTCTGCCCGCCCGGTCGGAGTGGTTGCGGTACTCAATGATATTACTCCTGCTAAGCAGGTTGAGCGGTTGAAGGATGAGTTCGTCTCGGTTGTATCGCACGAGCTACGGACACCTTTAACTGCTATTAAGGGGTATACGCAACATCTCGTGAGGCGTATCGAACGTCGCTTACGCAAAACCCGTAGTGCTCAAGGCGGGGATCAGACTGCTGTTAACGATCTTCCTGAGAACCATGATCTACGCAGCCTGAACATAGTCCAGAGTCAGACTGAACACCTAGAACGATTAGTTAGTGATCTGCTAGATCTTTCTCAGGTGCAGTGGGGAAAGTTGCAAGTGCGCCCTGAACCATTTAATCTGGTAGATCTCCTTGTAGATATGGTTCGTTCGGTCCAATCAAGTACGGAGCAGCATACGATTTCTCTGCAAATTGAAGCAAGCAACACTAATGTTGTTGCTGATCGTGCTCGTATAGCTCAGGTCGTTGGCAATATCCTCGATAATGCTGTAAAGTACTCTCCGTATGGAGGGCAGGTGATAGTACGCTTAAAACAGCAGGATGGGTACCATCAAGTGAGTATCAGTGACCAGGGGTTAGGTGTCAGTCCAGAACTCTTTGATCATATTTTTGAGCGTTTCTACCGAGTTCATAATACAGCAACTCAGCCGCTCTCGGGCATTGGATTAGGGTTGTATGTGGCTAAAGCGATTATTGACCAACATGGTGGACGCATTTGGCTCGAGAGAAATGAAGGGATGGGAAGCACCTTCCATTTCACCCTTCCACGAAATCCTTCACAATCATCGTAACCTGCTCAAAACACAGCAGGAGAGCCGCCGGCTCTCCCTCCTCCTTGTACCTCGATCTTAATTGCAAAATGCTTGGAGTAACTCCGTAGGGTTGGCTCCAAAGCGATCACGCACGTAAGAGTAGCCAAACGGGGTAAAGTAGATTCTAGCCCATGTTGCTCGTAGGTTCTGAATATTGCGTAAAATGCGAGCTTCACCCCACAAAGGATGCCGCATATCGCGCAGTGCATTGAGAAAGTCGGTTGTACTCGTGAAGAGCACGCCCGCTGTAATCACTAGAATCTCGACCAAGGGGCTGCGTGGCAAGGCAAGTGGACTCAAAGATGTGAAAAGGCCAAGATAGAGTACACTCCCAGAGACAAAAGCAGGGCAAAGCACATTGAGCCAGAGATAGAACAGAGAAGGTTCATGTAGGCACATGAGTGTTACGCCAAAGGGACCGATTGCCCAACCGATCAAAGGTCCGCGCCTTAGCAAGGTTGTCAGAATATGTGCACACTCAAAGAGGACGAACCAGAGTACTAGAAGGACAACTAAACCCAGGAAGTTTGGCATTGATAAACTCCTCGTGTAGTAGTGTCTTGCTTGATGTAAAGAACACCTTTTCTTTATTATATAATATAACCCCGATTTTTGTCGTGGTAAATGACCCGAAATGCGAGCAGCTTTTGCCTTGGAAACATGAGCACTTGACACCAACCAATCATGAGATGTCAGTGCGTGGATGTTGAAGTCTGGTCCCTCTTTCGTGCTTCCCACAAGGAAAAACTGTCCCTCTTTCATCCTTCACAAGGTGGTTACCTTCATGATACATTCCCAGAAAGGGAACAGTTCCTCAACAAAGGTGCATACAAAAGTGGTTTTCTCAAGCCAAGAAGGGAGCATGATTGTGGATGTTTTATGTTGTAAGTCATTAAGATGATAAGACATCAAGTCGTCTTTGTCAAAGAAAAATTAGATCATAACTCTAGACCTATTGCAAATGATATTCAAACTCAGCAGACTCATCAAGAGGCACTTGAAGATGCCAGACAAAACGAGATTGAGGCTATTTCATATTGCAGGCTAGGAAATGTTGTGAAAATACCTGATCTGCTGCTTGTATATTCTAGGAATGCACTGTTTTTAGATGTTGGAAAGGATACAAGGGTGTGAAACGATCTACCTTATATTCTCAAGGTTTGTACTCTCGCGTATGGAGAAGCGTCCTGGTATTCGTTGTTATTGTGGGTCTCGCTGCCGGTATGCTAGAAATGCCAAGCATGCCGGCCTTGGCTGCCGGGTCACTGCCATGTGACATTTATGCTGCCGCTGGCACACCATGTGTTGCCGCACATAGCACGGTGCGAGCGCTTTTCTCCGCGTACAGCGGGAAGCTTTACCAAGTCAAGCGTTGGTCGGATTCCGCGACTATCAATATCGAAACTCTAACCGCGGGAGGCTATGCCAACGCTGCCGCGCAAGATACATTCTGCGCTGGCACATCATGCACGATCACGGTTATCTATGACCAGTCTGGGAAGGGCAACGACCTCACCATCCAGGGACCGGGTCAGTTAGGCGGGCAGGATTACGGCGCGAACGCTGCCGCGCTGCCAATAATAGCAGGCGGTCATAAGGTCTATGGGCTCTACGTATCAGCCGGCGTCGGCTATCGAAACAACGTTACGTCAGGCATTGCGAAGGATGGCGAGCCGGAGGGTGAGTACATGGTGACAAGTGGTATCCATGTAAGTGATCGGTGCTGCTTCGACTATGGGAATGTCGAGACATCTAGTCGTGACACCGGTAACGGCCATATGGATGCAATCAACTTTGGTACTGAGTGCTGGTTCCCTCCATGTTCAGGATCTGGTCCCTGGGTTCAAGCAGATCTTGAAAACGGGCTCTTTGCCGGAGGAAATGGTTCTAACATAAATAACAAGGGCAACTCTAGCGAGTTCGTCACTGCCCTAATCAAGAACAATGGGCAGAGCAAATATGCAATTAAGGGTGGCAACGCGCAATCGGGTGGCCTGACTACCTGGTACAGTGGGCCAGAGCCCAACCAGGGCGGATATTCGCCCATGCATCAGGAAGGGGCCATCGTCTTGGGAACTGGTGGAGACAACAGCAATGGGTCCGTCGGATCCTTCTTCGAAGGGGTCATGACGTT
>CBJMBI010000033.1:0-15603 GCA_966427955.1 uncultured Ktedonobacterales bacterium | reverse complement strand
TGCCCGCCGCCGTAGGCGATTTCGAGGTCGGCATCGTTGAGTTCGATGGTGCCAATGGGGTTTTCGGGCAAGAGTGCTTGCTGCTCTTGGCTCAGGCTGCTGCGGTACGCCTCATCCTTCCATGCACGGATCATATCAAATTTCATGTCAGTTTCCTTCTATTTTCTCGTTGGAGAGGTTGTATCTCACCCAGTGGGTTGGGCAAGACGCAACCTTTCCAGCGTACAACTCCCTATCTCTAGAAGGGACAGGATGGTTGCTAATAGGCCTTGTGCTCCTTATGCACGCTGCAAACACCAAAGTTCGAGTATTTCGAGAAGCAGTTGCCCCAGACTGAGTCACAGTTGCCAGCCACGGAGATGCACGTACCAGACTTGGAGTCGGACTGCCCGCCGCCGTAGACGATTTCGAGGTCCGCATCGTTGAGTTCAATGGTGCCAATGGGGTTTTCGGGCAAGAGTGCCTGCTGCTCTTGGCTCAGGCTGTTGCGGTACGCCTCATCCTTCCATGCACGGATCATATCAAATTTCATGTCAGTTTCCTCCTATTTTCTCGTTGGAGAGGTTTTGTCTCACCCAGTGGGTTGGGCAAGACGCAGCCTCTCCAGCGTACAACCCTTTATCTCCAGAAGAGAGAGTTCGTTTGCTAATACCCCTTTTTCTGGGAACAAGCACCAAAGTTCGAGTATTTCGAGAAGCAGTTGCCCCAGACTGAGTCACAGTTGCCGGCCACGGAGAGGCACGTACCAGACTTAGAGTCGGACTGCCCGCCACCGTAGACGATTTCGAGGTCAGCATCATTGAGTTCAATGGTGCCAATGGGGTTTTCGGGCAAGAGTGCCTGCTGCTCTTGGCTCAGGCTGTTGCGGTATGTCTCATCTTTCCACGCGCGAATCATGTCAAATTTCATGTCAGTTTTCTCCTATTTTCTCGTTGGAGAGGTTGTATCTCACCCAGTGGGTTGGGTAAGATGCAACTTCTCCTGCTTACAACCCTTCATCTCCAGAAGAGAGAGGTCGTTTGCTAATACACCTTTTTCTCGGAACAAGCGCCAAAGTTCGAGTATTTCGAGAAGCAGTTGCCCCAGACTGACTCACAGTTGCCAGCCACGGAGAGGCAGGTACCAGACTTGGTGTTGGACTGTCCGCCACCGTAGACGATTTCGAGGTCAGCATCGTTGAGTTCGATAGTGCCAACGGGATTTTCGGGCAAGAGTGCCTGCTGCTCTTGGCTCAGGCTGTTGCGGTATGTCTCATCTTTCCATGCGCGAATCATGTCAAATTTCATGTCAGTTTTCTCCTATTTTCTCATTGGAGAGGTTTTGTCTCACCCAGTGGGTTGGGCAAGATGCAACATCTCCTGCTTATAACTCTTTATCTCCAGAAGAGAGAGTCTGATTACTAATACACCTTTTTCTTGCAAGCAAAGTTCGAGTATTGTGAGAAGCAGTTGCCCCAGACTGACTCACAGTTGCCCGCCACGGAGAGGCACGTACCAGACTTGGAGTTGGACTGTCCCCCACCGTAGACGATTTCGAGGTCAGCATCGTTGAGTTCGATGGTGCCAACGGGATTTTCGGGCAAGAGTGCCTGCTGCTCTTGGCTCAGGCTGTTGCGGTATGTCTCATCTTTCCACGCGCGAATCATGTCAAATTTCATGTCAATGTCTCCTTCTATAATTTGAGAAACTGATTGTTATTATTTGTGGCAATAGGCTTTACATATTCGAGACTCAGTTTTAGCATTACCAATACTTGGAGCCTATCTCATCTCATTTGATGAACTAACCGTTTGACTGGTAAGCTACAAATAAACAGATCATCAGAGATGCTCTTTGCTCCTTGTACAGCGATTGTTATCTCTACTATGTTCAGACTGGAATGCCCAAATTTGGGTGACTAGACATTATGTCGATAGGATATCAACATAGTATGTTGTAAGGCTTCTTACTGAAACCGGCGCATGGTTCTTCCTCACAACTATCGCCAGTCCCCCCGCGCTGTGACACTCCCTCGTGGTAGCCGGGAGAGATTTTTTTTGCCTGTTCTATCAAGATTTCGCTCAATTGTGACGTCATCCATTGGATCATGGCAGAACCACAAAGGCTTGTCACAGCGTGGAGGGATTGGAAATAATGCTTTTTGACTTGTTATACACATGCTCTATTGTAAATAATTATAAAGAGAGCATTTTACTTAAAAGTATCATAATATAGAGTAATATATTTTTTGTATTTCGGCAGAACTTCTTATTCTAGTATAGCAAGTACTGCAATCGATTTTTTTCAATTAGTATTTAGTTTTTCTTGGTTAATGGACTTCGCAGCTGATCCTCTCATCGAAACGATAGAAATTTTGAGTGATCAAGCGCCGTTCATTGCAATGCTCACACGATGTGATATGATAGAGATGGTTAGTGTATTGTGTACAATTGAGGAGTTTGTTATGGCGAATCCTTTACTAGAACTCAAGACGCTGGGACAGAGCGTCTGGTATGACAATGTTGATCGCGCACAGCTCGTCTCCGGCCAATTCAAGCGTATGCTCGACGAAGATGGCATTGTTGGTGTCACAGCGAACCCAACTATCTTTGAGAAGTCAATTAGCAGTGGCCATGCCTATGACGAGCAAATCTCACGGCTCATCAGCGGAGGAAAAAGTACTAGTGACATTTATGAAGCCATAGTCATTCAGGATATTGGTACTGTTGCTGACCTGCTGCGCCCAATCTATGAGAATACCGCAGGACAAGATGGCTATGTGAGCCTTGAGGTCTCTCCTGATCTGGCCCATAATACAGAGGCAACTATCGCTGAAGCCCGCCGCTTCTGGCAAATGGTGAACCGCCCCAATTTGATGATTAAGATACCAGCCACGCCTGCAGGTCTCCCGGCCATCTACGAGACGCTGCGTAGTGGTATCAACGTCAATATCACACTTATCTTCTCTATTGAAGCATATCGTCAGGTTGCAGAGGCCTATCAGCGTGCATTAGAGGATCGCAAAGCTCAGGGCAAAGACATTCGCACCCTGGCATCTGTTGCCAGCTTCTTCGTTAGCCGCGTCGATACCCTAGTTGATAAGTTGCTTGATGAGAAGATCAAAGCCAGTAGTGATCCTGTCGAGCAGCAGAAACTCAAATCGCTACAAGGGAAAGCTGCCATCGCTAATGCTCGTCTGGTTTATCAGGACTACAAAAAGATCTTCAGCACATCGCGCTTTGAGACCCTCAGGCAGGCGGGAGCCCATGTGCAGCGACCACTCTGGGCCAGCACCAGCACAAAGAATCCGGCCTATCGCGACATCCTCTATGCCGAGGAATTGATTGGCCCGAATACCGTGGACACCATGCCGCTAGAGACCATCAACAACTTCCGTGATCATGGTCGCACACGCTGTAGCATCGATGAAAATCTGCAAGAAGCGAAGCAAGCGCTAGAAGAGCTGGAGAAGTTAGGCATCCATTATAACCAGATCACCCAGCAATTATTAGATGAAGGTGTGCAAAAATTTGCAGATTCCTTCCACCAATTATTTGCAGGTATCGAGAGCAAGAAGAACGCGATTAAAGAGCATCAAACAACCCGTTAATCAGAGCTATCCAACTAATATGATCAACATACCCGATTTATCGCGTCCATCGGAAAAACATTAATAGTTAACTGTTCAACCGATGCTATCAACAGACCCGATTTATCGGGTGAGAAGGTAGGGACCCGATTTATCGCGTTCGCTGTAGCAAATGAGCGTGCCCGCATAATTGGTGTCCGTTGTAGCCAATGAGGAGAATTCTCATGCCTCAGCGTAGCGTTGTAGAAGCGCCAAATCCCTTTCGTGAAGGATTGCGTGCGAAAGAGAGTCTAGAACCATGCGTGATGGTGATTTTTGGCGCGACTGGTGATCTCACGCATCGTAAATTACTACCTGCACTCTATAATCTGGCTCTAGAGCATCCCTTGCCTGCTGGCTTTTCTGTCGTAGCATTCGCACGTCGACCCTATGACGACGAAACATTTCGCAAGCAGGCTCTTGAATCGATTAACGAGTTTTCGCGGCAAAAACCGGTCAATCCCCAGGTATGGGAGAGTTTTGCCTCGGGTATCTCTTACCTGCAGTCGGACTTCCACGACCCTGCTGGCTACGAAAAACTCAACAGCCTACTGAATAAGCTTGATCAGGAGCGTGGGACGAACGGCAATCGCATCTTTTACCTATCAACGCCACCGAGCCAGTATCCAGAGATTATCCAACATCTTGGCGCGGCGGGCTTGAATCGTAACCGTAAGGGATGGACGCGGATTATTATTGAGAAACCCTTTGGGCATGACCTACCTTCAGCACGCGAATTAAACCGTCAAGTAGGAAAAGTCTTCAAAGAAGAGCAGATTTATCGTATTGACCATTATCTGGGTAAGGAGACCGTCCAGAACATCCTCGTCTTCCGTCTGGCTAACGGTATCTTTGAGCCAGTTTGGAATCGACGCTATGTTGACAGCGTGCAGATTACCGTAGCAGAAAATTTGGGAATAGAGGGTCGTGCCAGCTATTATGAGGAATCTGGGGCTATCCGTGATATGATACAGAATCATATGTTGCAACTACTCACACTAGTTGCCATGGAGCCACCAATAGCTTTCGATGCTAACGCAGTCCGCGACGAGAAGGTCAAAGTTCTTCATGCTCTCCAACACCTATCGGGACGTGATGTGCTCACTAATACCGTTCGTGGGCAATATGGTCCGGGCTGGATTGGTGGACATGAAGTTCCCGGTTACTTGCAGGAGTCTGGCGTGTCACCCAGTTCGACTACAGAAACCTACGTAGCGCTCAAGACCTTCGTTGACAACTGGCGCTGGGCGGATGTACCATTCTACTTGCGCACAGGCAAACACTTACCTAAGCGGGTCAGTGAAATTGCCATTCAGTTCAAGCAGGCACCACTGATGCTCTTTAAGAAGAGTGATGCCCATGGGCAGGTTGAGCCAAACGTACTCACCCTCCGTATCCAGCCAGATGAAGGTATTTCACTCAAGTTTGGTGCCAAGGTACCTGGCACAGATATGCAGATTCGCTCAGTCAATATGGATTTCTTCTACGGATCTTCCTTTGTACGCGAGCAACCGGAGGCCTACGAGCGTCTCTTGCTTGATACCATGCATGGTGATTCGACTCTCTTTACACGTCGAGACGAAGTAGAAGCCGCATGGGCTTTTGTTCAGGGTATTCTTGACGAATGGGCCAACGAGTCTAGAGATACCATTGCAACCTATGAGTCGGGCACCTGGGGACCCCAAGCTGCAGATGAGTTCATTTGGCGTGATGGCCGCCGTTGGCGTCGTCCATGATAGTTCGATGATGTTTTGAAGAACAATGAAGTTCATAAGGAGGAAGGTAGTGGAAATGGCAACAGATACTTCCCTTGATCAGGGAAAACGTTTACCCTGGGCTGGCAAGTTGGTACGCCCGGAGCATATCGAGGATGAACTAACCTTCCTCTGGCGTCTGGCTACCGATAATATGCGCATTAGTCAGAACATGAATGTGCGCACCAGTGTGCTCAATCTCGTCATTTGTGCCCTCGACATTGCATCGGCTTCTAAAGCCAGTGCACTCTTACGTGGGTTATCTAATACACATATAGCGCGTGTTACCCTTGTAATTCTAGATACAATGGAAAACATGTCTTCTGAAGTTACAACGTGGATAACATTGCGTTCTTTCCCCATTGTTTCAGATATCATGCGCCATCACTTTGAGCAGATTACGGTCTTGCTGAGCGGTGCAGCCATTCAATCGGCCTCTACTATTATCCAGCCAATGCTCAAACCAGATCTTCCTGTTTATCTGTGGTGGGCTAACGACCTTCCCAGCGACAATGCTATCTTCCGTAGCTTAATCAGCATCAGCAACCGGGTGATCATTGATTCAAGCAAGTTCTCATTACCAGAAGAACAGATTCGGACACTTTCATCGCTTTTGCAAGCCTCGCCTAGCTGTAGACTCAGCGATTTCAACTGGAGCCGTCTCACTATCTGGCGTGAACTGGTTGCGCAATTCTTTGATGTTGCTGAATACAGACCGTATGTGGCCAATATTGAAAAAATTGAAATTGAGCATGCTGTTGCCCCTTCCTCTGAGCAACCAGCTACTGTACAGAAAGAGACTCCCAATCCGATCCGTGCACTTGCGTTAGCTGCCTGGCTCAAAACGCGTCTCGGTTGGCAACTCTCAGAGGACAAAACCCACTCCTATCACGATGCGAGGACAGGGACATACTCCTGGCATATGACCAGACGAATGCCAATGCCCTCACTAATGGCATCGCTTGCTTCTGATGAGTCCGAGAGTGAGGAGCATAAGGGTATCGACATCATTATTGGTCCCCGTGTGCGAGCTGGTTTAAATCCTGGCACTATCTGTCTCATCCGCTTGACTAGTACACTTGATGGCAAACAGGCCGTCTTTTCGATCAATCGTGGAGATGATGATAGGCATGTGATTACTTCTGTGGAGATCCCTGACAATCCTCTTTCACAAAGAGTTGTGCATATGGCTACAACCCACAATGAGATTGAGTTGCTCAACGATGAGTTGGAGATTATGGGGCACGACCGCCTCTATGAGGAGACATTGCACGAGGTCTTTAGCTTGCTGGAGTCAGGAGAAGATAAATGAGTATTAGCATTTTTGCTGATAGAGAGCAGTTTGATCATGCCGCAGCCCACTACATAGTGCAGGTTGCTAACGAGGCCCTGACAGCCCATGGCCGTTTTACCATAGCACTCTCAGGAGGCTCTACTCCGAAAAGACTCTACGGTCTGCTAGCACTTGAGCCTTATTGCAATCAGATTGATTGGACAAGAGCCGAGATCTTTTGGGGTGATGAACGCTGTGTGCCGCCAGACGACGCAGAGAGTAACTACCATCTAGCATACGAGGTGATGTTGAGCAAATTGCCCATTCCTGCTAGCCATGTCCACCGTATGCCTGCTGATCAGAGTGATCGAGTTGCCGCCTCAGCTGCATATGAGCAAGAGATGCGACGCGTCTTTGGCACAAACGGGGTGCCAAGCTTTGACTTGATTCAACTTGGCTTGGGGCCGGAAGCACACACCGCCTCACTTTTTCCACATCAAGCATCACTATGGGAAACGGAGCGACTGATCATTCCCGTTTCTGTACCTAAGCCGCCTCCTGCACGCCTGACATTTACGCCACCGCTACTGAACGCGGCTAACCACATTTTATTTCTGGTCACTGGCGCTGAGAAAGCCGACGCTGTTCAGGCTGTTCTAGAGGGGGATTACCAGCCCGACGAATATCCAGCGCAGATTGTACGTCCCACCCGAGGTGAGGTGACCTGGATGCTTGACACAGCCGCTGCAAGCAGATTGCATAAAAAGTATTAGGAGCAATATTTAATGATAGGATTAGTACCATCTATTCTCTCAGCAGATTTCACTCGTCTAGGTGAGCAGGTCCGCGAGGCCGAAGCTGGAGGAGCACAACGCATCCAGATCGATGTCATGGACGGCCATTTTGTGCCTAACATTACGATGGGGCCAATGGTCGTCGAGGCAACACGCCGTAGCACCAGTCTGCCACTTGAAGCCCACCTGATGATTACCAACCCTCAGGACTATATCGAGGTCTTTGCCAAAGCAGGAGCCGACGTGATCATAGTGCATCAAGAAGTATGTCCCCACCTGCATCGTGTGATCCAACAGATCAAAGCAACAGGCAAACAGGTTGGAGTTGCCCTCAATCCCTCCACGCCGATCTGGGTACTACAAGATATCCTTTCGCTGCTCGATCTAGTGCTCATTATGACTGTGAACCCTGGCTTTGGTGGACAAGATTTCATCCCCGAGATGCTCCCCAAGATCGCCAACATGCGTCAGGTGCTTACACAACGAGGTCTAAGCTGTGATATTGAGGTTGATGGTGGCATTCATGAAAAGACGGTACCACAAGTTGTAAATGCTGGTGCAAGCTTACTCGTTGCTGGTTCGGCTGTCTACAACCAGAAAGAGAGTGTAGCACAGGCTCTGAGCAGATTACGCAATGCCACGGCTATTGCAGTCTAGCCGGGATCAGGAAGGTACAGCAAGCTTCTATCATAGAGCCCTATCTTGACGTTGGTGAAACACTCAGAGAAGATGTATCGTGTCCAAGGAGAGGAATGTCTATATTGTCGTGGCAGCATGCCTTATTCGCTTGCCTATGGAGGTCATTCTATGCGCTGTCAGGAACAATTGGAGCAATATCTGCGTGAGCAACAGATTCCCTATCAGATCCAGCACCATCCAGTAGCCTTTACGGCTCAGCAGATTGCCGAGTGTGAGCACATCTCAGGCAAGAAGGTAGCTAAAAGTGTGGTGGTTTTTGCTGACAACACCATGGTTTTACTCGTCCTTCCTGCCGCTTTTCGGGCTGATTTACAGAAAGTCCAAGAGTGCTTGGGAGTCAAGCAGATACGTCTAGCTCATGAAGAAGAGTTTCAAGCAGCTTTTCCTGGTTGTGAGGTTGGGGCTATGCCACCTTTTGGCAATCTCTATGGCCTGCCGATCTACGTTGAGCAAAGTCTAACTACCCAGGAGACGATTGTTTTTCCCATCGGGACCCATACAGAAACGATGAGTCTTAAATACGCCGACTTTGAGCGTCTGCTACACCCAACCGTCCTTCAGTTTGCGTTGAAGCCATCAGCCGTGTGAGAAACAAGTATCCCGGAAATGGGGTTGCACATCATTTTTTGCACGTGGACGGGCAGAAGTGGGTCTCGCCGTTAACTCGGGCTGAAGCCCTTTGTCTCGCTATTTTGAATATGGAGCGCTTGAGCAACGAAAGGTTATAGAGGGACGAAAGTGGCAAGACCAGCTTTAGCTCGTCCGTTTCCCGTGGGCCAACCTCCATGCAAAAAGATGTGCCTACAACCCTTCTGCCGAATGCGAATGTGGGTCAACCTTTGCAAGATCAAATCAAATGATACTGTCTATCCTCTTTGTCCGCGCAAATCTTTGAATTTTTAACACTTGGTTTTCCTCTCTTGAAGTAGTTTATGCGCATAATATATTGATTTAAGGAATCATCGTCAATTGGCGCCTCTGTACTGTACTGTTGACAACAACATACATGATAACCTATACTTGTGGCATGGCTCTCTCATAGAAATATTAAAATCATTTGGAATGAAAATAAAGGAAAGGACTCTCCCCGATGAACTATCCAACAAGAGACGAGTTTGAACAGCTTAAGGAAGAAGTGCGTAAGCTCAGGGAACAGCAAACGGAACCGATCAGGATTACTCGCTTAGAGATAGAGCAGAGTGACCTATCAAAACGGCTTGGATTAGTCCAAGAAGATGTGGCAATTCTCAGATTTGATGTAGCAGCTCTCAAAGTTGAGATGAGAGGTGCAAGAGCTGATATTTTGCAAATCAAAGAGTCACAAGCGGACCTGAGAGACACACTCAAAGAGCATGGGCAACGCCTCAAAGAGCATGGGCAACGCCTTAAATCGATTGAGGAAAAGCAGGATGCACACTCAGAGATTTTAGGCAAGCTGGTTGACTTTGCCGAATTGCACGATGCAACGCTCAAAGAGCATACTCAGGTACTCAACGATCACACTCAGATGCTCAACAATCACACTCAGATACTCAACGATCACACGAAGCGCTTTGACCAGATTGAGGCGACACAGACTGAACATAGCTCCACGCTCAAAGAACATGGCCAAATGCTCAGAGAGATACTGGTGCTGTTAAAGCAGAGACCAAGTGAGTAAATCCTACAAGGACCTAAGGATCGTGAAGACTCCCCTAAGCTTTTGCCTGGAGAGTCTTCTTCGTGATTTGTCCCCAACCGCCTCCACCAGGCGAGGCAATGGTGAGACGATCGCCTGGTAGTGCTCGGAAACGAACCTTGCCGGGCAATATTTCTTCTTCTTGGCCAGATCGCAGCAGGCGATTTTCCCCACACTGACCCGGTTCTCCTCCTTGCAATCCATATGGAGCAAAGCGACGGCGTTCACTGAGCAACGTGACTTCAGTGGGCACTTCAAAGGCAATCTCACGTATTAGTCCGTCCCCACCTCGTGCAGAACCAGCTCCTCCTGAGCCATCCCGCAATTGGTAGCGCACAATGCGCAGAGGATAAGCATATTCAAAAGCTTCTACTGGCGTATTGAGAGTATTGCTCATGTGTACGTGCACGCCTGAGAGACCATCCAGTCCGGGACGTCCACCCATACCACCTCCCATTGTTTCATAATAGGTGAAGGCCGTACCGCTCCGAGGATCGATCCCGCCAGCGGTGATATTGTTCATTGTTCCTTGGCTCGCTGCCGCAATGACATCTGGGAGAGCCTGTGCCAGCGCTCCAAAGAGAACATCCACAATGCGCTGCGAAGTCTCGACATTCCCCTGAGCAACCCCTGCTGGAGGACGTGCATTCACTACGCTGCCTTCTGGAGCAATGACTTTCACGGCTGCAAACGTGCCATGATTCATTGGTGCATCATCGGCGATTAGACAGCGTACAACATAATAGGTAGCCGATTTTGTCACTGCCGCCACGGTATTGATATTGCCTCGTACCTGTGCACGGCTGCCACTAAAATCAGCCGTGATCTCACTTCCTTGCACATGGAGTTGTACGGAAATAGCAACTGGTTCGTCTTCCACCCCATCATTATCGAGATAGTCGGTAAAAGTATATGTTCCATTGGGGATCTGCTCAATGGCGGCTCGTGTGATGCGTTCGGCATAAGCAATGAGGCCATCAACATGTTCTTCCAGGGTAGGCAATCCATAGCGATCAACTAGTTCCTGCATGCGCCGAATGGCGGTACGGTTGGCTGCTACTTGCGCTGCAAGATCTCCCTGGCGTTCCTCTGGAGTTCGCACATTGCGCAAGAGGAGCGTCAGCACAGGCATATTGGGCTCGCCTGCTTCCCAGAGTTTGAGTGGAGGAAGAATAATGCCTTCCTGATAGACCTCGGTTGCTAGTGGCATAGAGCCTGGAGACATGCCTCCAACATCCGCATGATGAGCGCGATTAGCTGCAAATCCAATTAAATGCTTTCCTTGCTCATGCTCGATAAAGATCGGAGCGATCAGTGTGATATCTGGGAGATGCGTTCCTCCCAGGTAGGGGTCGTTGACTGCTATGATATCGCCGGGAGTAAAAGAAGCAATAGTTGCTAGGGTAGCGGCCACTGAGTCGGGCATCGAGCCCAGGTGGACTGGCATATGTGCTGCTTGAGCGATCAGTCGTCCTTGGGCATCAAAAAGGGCACAGGAGAAATCACGTCGCTCCTTGATATTCGGAGAGTAGCTACTCAACATTAGGACAGTGCCCATCTCTTCCGCAATGGCAGTTAGGGTTCCACGAAAGATTTCTAGAGAGATTGGGGTGATATGTGTGGATATCAATGCTCTTTTGGCCTTTCTAAATGTGAGCAAAGTCACGATAACGAAGCATTACAAAGATTATATTCGATTTTCCACTGCTTTAATGATGCGTTTGGTCACAGGGGAAGACAGGACAATAGATGTGGTAGACTGACCGTACTGTGCAAGCTGGTCAATGATTCTCTCTAGATGATCCATAGAGGAAACACCTACTTTCATGAGGAAAGAATCTTGGCCCGCCACACGATGGCATTCTAGAATTTCTGGCATGCCTTGAAGTTGGATACCAACATACCCACTACGCTCTCTTGGTGTACTCAATCGTATGAAGGCGGTGATAGGCAAGCCAATCTTTGTGGGATTAACCTCTGCACGATAGCCGACAAGAATGCCTGCATCTTCCATCTTCCGGACGCGCTCTATCACTGCAGGAGCGGAGAGTCCAATATGCCGCCCCAGCTCTCTAAAGGAAATCCGGGCATTTTCTTGCAGTGCTTGCAGAAGTTTCCATCCAACGTCGTCGAGCAGATAGTCATTCTGTAAAGTCATCTAGTCTTTCCTCTTTACACTTCTTACTTATGACAGAATTCTGCCTTTCATTTCTTCTGTATTATACTCTATCTTCCGTCTATACTTACCATATACAAGTTGGTCACTTCTCTTTTTGAGAGTCAATTTGTTCATATGTCTAGAGAGAAAGCAAAGGAGAAAAAAATGAATCGTGCTACAGATACATCCACAAATGAAGTTCCTGTACCTGCACCACTTCATCTGACATCCGCAACACAAACTCTTCCCACCTCAGCAACGCTTGCCGTCCATGAGATGGTGGCAAGGCGACGTAGAGAAGGTCATGAGACAATTCATCTGGGTTTTGGTGAAGCTGTATTTCCGCTCCATCCCCTTCTGAAAAAAGCATTAGCGGAGGCAGCAACCCGCACTGGCTATGCACCTGTGCTTGGAATAGCTCCACTGCGCCAAGCTATCGCGGCATATCTTGCACGCATGCGTGGGATGACATGCTCCTCTGATCAGATTGTGATTGGTCCAGGGAGTAAACCATTGCTCTATGCGCTCTTACACGTCCTTGATGGGGATGTGCTCTTGCCAGTTCCTTCGTGGGTGAGCTATGCCCCAATGGTCCATCTGGTTGGTCGGCGAGTAATTGATGTGCCAACTGATGTGGCGGATCATCATTGTCTGACTCCACAAGTTCTTGCACAAGTATTGACCCAAGCACGCAGAGAAGGGGCAAATCCACGCATCTTGATCGTGAATACTCCGAGTAATCCAACTGGAAGTATGTTTGATCGTGCTGACGCAGAAGCGGTCGCACTGTGGGCGCGTGAGACAGGAATCACTCTTATCAGTGACGAAATTTATGCCGAGTTGGCTCATGGTTGGCGTAAGCATGTCTCACCTGCCCTTTTTTATCCTGAAGGCACTATTGTGACGGGTGGACTCTCTAAAACTTTCTCCACTGGAGGGTGGCGACTTGGATATGCAGTACTTCCTCCCGAGACAGTAAGCAATGAGGTCATGGCTGCCACACGTGCCTTGGCAAGTGAAATTTGGTCAACAACTGCTGCACCAATCCAAGAAGCAGCTATAACTGCTTTTAAGCCAAATGATTCTATAGATCGATATGTGTATCACTCAGCTCTTGTCCACGGATATATAGCTGATCAACTCTACCAAACACTAACACAGTTGAGAGTTACCTGTCCACGTCCTGCAGGAGGCTTTTACCTCTATCCAGATTTCTCTCCGTGGCGTCCTGCGCTTTTGAAACTAGGTGTGAGAACCAGCCAAGAACTTGCCGACTACCTACTAGAGGAATGGGATATAGCAACTCTTCCCGGCTCGGTATTTAATGACGACCCACATGCACTCCGGCTACGTTTCTCAACGAGCTTGCTGTGTGAACTGGAACGGGCTACCTCATCAGAAGAACGTGATACGTTCCTGTGGAACCTGCTTGATCAGGCAGAGGCATTGCAACCCACTGAAGGGGAACGACAACTTACACCATCACTCCCTATATTGGAACGTACTCAGGCACGATTGACGGAAATGCTTCAGAAGATAGAGACTTATAGATAGGAAGAATTCTAAGATTTAGAGTTTTCCAACACAAGATTGCCTACTTCATCGACACGTCCTCTCCATCCTGGTGGAATCACCGTGGTGGTGTCGTATTGAAGCACAAGCGCTGGTCCAGATAGTCTCATGCCCGCCAGCAATTGGGCACGCTGATAGATCGACGCCTGACAGTAAACTAATCCTTCATTGTTTGTAAAACCCACTTGATGAGTGCTGACAGGACACGCTTCTTGGGTGGAGAGGCACTCCTGGCGGGCAAATTCTGGTCTGACGGCTCGCCCGCGACCTTTGAGTCGGACATTGACAATCTGGACGGCCTTGGTAGCATCGCTGTAGCCGAAACGCTGTTGATGTGCTGTATGAAAGTGTTCTACTGCTTCTACAACTTGCTCATCCAATGGCACAGATAACTCATAGGACTGGCCCATATAGCGCATATCCAAGAAACGCTCCAGTATGATCTGTTCAGCATCGATCCCTTCGTTCAGCAGAGCGGTTTGTCCCTGCTCTTCCAACTCCCTCACAACCTCGTTGACCCTTTCTTGGGCTTGCTCAGCGGGGAGCATAATTGTGCGAACATAATCCTTGCGTGTGTCAGCGACGAGCATGCCCAGGGCTGAGAGCACTCCTGGCACAGTTGGCACGAGCACGCGTGGTATCCGTAGAGCCATTGCCAGTTCGCAGGCGTGGAGTGGTCCAGCACCGCCAAAGGCCACCAGTGTCATCTGACGAGGATCGCATCCTCTCTCCACCGAAACCACACGAATGGCTGCTTCCATATTTGCGTTGACAACCCGAATGATCCCCAGTGCTGCTTCTTCCACAGAAGTTTGCAGTTGTTCGGCTATCTCTGCTACCACATGGCATGCTGCTGTAACATCGAGTGCCATTGTGCCACCCAGAAATGCCTCTGGTAGCAGGCGCCTCAAAACGACATTGGCATCAGTCACAGTCGCCGCTGTCCCGCCTCGTCCGTAAGCAGCAGGACCAGGTTGTGCGCCAGCAGAACGCGGACCAACGCGCAACGCACCACCCGAGTCAAACCAGGCAATGCTCCCACCGCCAGCACCAATTGTATGAATATCAATCATCGGCAAACGTGTCGGATAGCCGCCCACCTGACCTGCCGTTGTCTCCGCAATAGCACCATTGACCAGTGCCACATCGGTTGAAGTGCCTCCGATATCGAGCGCAATGACTTGTCGATAGCCTGAAGCCTCTGCTGTAAAAGCTGCTCCCACCACACCCGCAGCAGGACCAGAGAGCAAAGTACGTGCCGCTTCACTCCTTGCCTGCTGACTGGAAATCGAGCCGCCGTTCGATTGCATAATACGTAGAACAGTCTTTTGAGGCAGAATCTCTTCTAGTCGTCCCAGATAGCGATCCATCAGTGGCCCAACATAGGCATTGAGCACAGTTGTACTAGTTCGTTCATACTCGCGAAATTCGGGCAGAACTTCCGAAGAGGTAGAGACAGCAAAGCCAAGAGCACGTGCTCTCTCTGCGATGCGCTGCTCATGGTCTGGATTGGTAAAGCTAAATAAGAGTGAAATTGCAATAGATGTTGCACCTGCCTGACCAAGAGTGTGCAGTGCTTCCTCAAGCGACTGCTCATCGAGGGGAACAAGCACCTCACCGCGCTCATTGAGCCGCTCAGTGACCTCCATGCGTCTTTCACGAGGGACAAGCGGCGGTACCTTCTGCACTCGCAGATCGTAGAGACGGGGACGTGCTTGCCGCCCAATTTCCAGTACATCGCGAAAACCAGCCGTCGTAATCAATCCGGTTGGGACCCCTTTATGCTCTAGCACCGCATTGGTCGCGACGGTTGAACCATGCACAATCACATCGGCATGTTGCAACAGACCGAGACTTTCGAGAGTCTGGATAATGGCACGTGAGGGATCATCAGGTGTGGAGAGGACCTTGTGAACGGCTAGTGTTCCCTCACGAAAGATCACGAGATCAGTGAATGTGCCCCCGGTATCAATCCCGATAAAAAGATGGGTCATACAGTGCAGCCTTTCATAGTGTCCAAGTCCTTTGTCTTAGTATACACCATCTCAGCTTTTGGGTGAGCTACCGAG
>CBJMBI010000032.1:0-16048 GCA_966427955.1 uncultured Ktedonobacterales bacterium | reverse complement strand
AGCGATGTCTTTTGTGTAATAGCGGCGAAACGTGGAGACGGTGGGCAGAGGCAGAGCAGATATAGTGAGGATGACTGCTGACCGGCATCCCGTAGTGCGGAGACAAGCTCATCAAGTGTTCGCTCGATCTGGGATTGCACATCTTCTGAGAATGCTTGTTGTTGCTCGGGGCGTAGCCAGTCTTCCAAGCGGATCAGGATGATATTGATACCAGCTTGGTTTTGTCGTAACTGGCTCGATGGATCAAGTAATTGCTGAAATACTTGATTATAGGAGACAAATGAGACATCCAGCGGAAACTTGAGTTCCTCTACCCAGTAGGTCAGTACTTCTGCAAGTGGATCAGCAGTAAAGGTTGCCGAGATAAGCATAGCCTGTTTTTGCTCTCGCCTTTGAGAGCGTTGAGCCTGGTCGATTAATGGCTGCGGCAGAGCAAAAGTTGCGAGTTGTTGATCTGGTCTTTGTATCAACTGCTCTAAGAAAGAAATATAGGCAGAGAGGAATTGCTGGATGGTCTCCATCTCGAACAGATCGGTGTCGTATTCGCAGCGAATAGTCAGACCTTCTGCCTGTTCTCGTACAACGATACGTAGATCGAGTAATGCTTCTTGTGCTTCTGTGAGCATGGGTGTAAAGCACAATGCATGATCGGTTGGCATCTCCCACGGAAAGTTTTGGAGCAAGAGGGCCACGTTATAGAAAGGATTATGGTAATGTTGGCGCTCTGGCTGTAGTGCTTCGACGAGCTTTTCAAAAGGGCAATCCTGGTGAGCATAGGCATCCAGTGTGGTTGCTTTCACTTCTGCAAGCAGATCTACTCCTGTCTGGGTATCGCGCAGTTGGGAGCGAAGGGCAAAGAAGTTCATAAAGCATCCAATCATCTGCTCGGTTTCTTCTTTAGTCCGATTGGCTACAACTGTCCCTATCACTATATCTGTTTGACTAGTCCAGTGGTAGAGGACAAGATTGAGGGCAGTGAGTAAGGTCATAAAAAGTGTTACATCATGTTGGCGGCTCCATATTTTAATTGCTTCGGCCAGAGATTCTGGAAGTGTTTGATTACAGAAGGCTCCTTTGCCGTTCCGTGTAGAGGTACGTGGATGATCTGTCGGAAGTTTGAGTAGCGCTGGAGCACCATCTAACTGTGTCTTCCAGTAAGCAATGTGCTGTTGGAGCAATGTATCTGATAGCCATTGCCGTTGCCAGACTGCGAAATCCGCATAGTGTAACACCTGCTCTGGAAGTTGAGCTGGTTGATGAGCAAGTGCTGCTTGATATAAAAGTAGAAGTTCACGGCTGAAGATACCGAGTGACCAGCCATCCGAGATGATGTGGTGCATAGTAAGCAGTAACACATGGTCTTGTTCTCCCAGCACGAGCAGGATAGCACGTAGGAGAGGACCGCGACTCAAATCGAATGGGTGAGTCGCCTCGATACGTATTCTCTTTGATACTTCTGCATCTTTTTCTTCTTGTGAGAGATGCAGAAGATCAATGAGTGGAATCTCAAGTTGCATATCTGCTGCGATCACCTGTGCCGGAACACCTGCTGATGACAGAAAACTGGTACGAAAGCTCTCATGGCGATGTACCATTTCCTGTAAGCAATGGATAAAGATAGATACATGAAGTGGTCCTTGTATGCGCACTGCAGTCGGCATAAGATACGAAGACGATTCAGGCTCGAGTTGATACAGAAACCAGAGACGCTGTTGGGCAAAAGACAGAGGAAGCGGGTGCGTTCTGTCTACAGGAACCAGTGGAGGCAGTTCGACTCCAGGCTCATCACGTCGTGCCTGTTCAATTTTTGCTGTCAATCTGGCAATCGTTGGCGCTTCAAAGAGAGCCCGCAAGGGTAGTTCGATGCCAAAGCTAGCGCGAATACGTGAGATTAAGCGAGTTGCCAGGAGTGAATGACCTCCAAGTTCGAAGAAATTATCATGTATCCCTATGTGAGGTTGACCAAGTATATTACTCCAAAGTGTGATCATTAATTCTTCGGTCTGACTATATGGCTTCATCTGCCTTTCAGCCATTCCTGTACCTACTGTTTCTGGCGCTGGTAACGAACGACGGTCAATTTTTCCACTAGGCGTCATGGGTAAAGCTGGTAGCTGTACATAGGCCGCAGGATGCATATAGTCAGGCAATTTGTCCTGTAGATGCTGGCGTAGCTGGCGAACCAGGACTTCACACTGTTGTGGTGTACTACCTTCTTCTGATGGAGGCGCTTTCGGTACTACATATGCCACAAGACGTTTCTCGTCCGAAGCAATCTCACGTACAACGACTACTCCCTCTGCAACCAATGGATGTTGCAGTAGTACATGTTCAATTTCTCCCAGCTCGATGCGATAACCTCGCACTTTGACTTGATGATCAGCTCGGCCAAGAAATTCAATCATGCCATCCCTGCGATAGCGAGCAAGGTCGCCAGTTTTGTAAAGTCGTGAGCCTATTGGTCCAAAGGGATTGGGAAGAAAACGCTCAGCAGTCATGTCTGGTTTGTGGAAATATCCTCGAGCTAGACTAAGACCTGCAAGATAGATCTCTCCACTTACTCCAATTGGCACCTGTTCCAAGTGCTCATTTAAGATGTAAACCTGTATATTTGCAATGGGACGCCCGATAGATGGGTAGATAGACCAATTATTTGCATCGGCTTCTAGAGTATGGGCTGTGACTACATGTGTTTCTGCTGGCCCATATTGATTTTGCAATGAGCAGGAAGGCAGATCACGGAAGGTCTGGCGGATAGAGTCTGTTATTTGCAATCGCTCACCAGCCGTAATGACCTCTCTCAGACTGAGGGGGAGGAACTTGCTGTGTACAATTTCCTGGGCAATTTGCTGGAGAGCAACAAATGGCAGGAATATGCGCTCTATATTCTGTTCATGTAATAGGCGCGTAAGAGCAATGACATCCTGACGCTGGAACTCTGTAACTAAATACAGCGTTCCTCCTGCATACCATGTCGAGAAAAGTTCTTGGAATGCGACATCAAAGCTCAAAGAGGTGAATTGTAGTGTACGCCCTTTCTGAGCAGACGATGAATGTTCAGATTGCCAGTGCAGGAGGTTCAGTAGAGTGCGGTGTGGCATAGCAATCCCTTTGGGCAGACCAGTCGATCCAGAGGTATAGATGATGTAAGCAAGGTTATCAGGCAGAATAGGAAGAGCTGGATTGTTGTAAGGAGCCTTTCCAGGGATCTCATCTTGAGTATCGAGGCAAATAGTGTTGCTCAACGCAGACGGAAGTATGCCCAGGAGGGAGGTTTGTGTAAGCACGGTTTGTATCTGAGAATCCTGTATCATGTAGCTGAGACGTTCTTGTGGATAGGCCGGATCGAGAGGAACATAAGCGCCTCCAGCCTTCAGGATGCTCAGTACGCCAATAACCATCTCGATTGACCGTTCTACACACAGACCTACCGGCGTATCGATCTGTATGCCTTGCTCAAGAAGCGCGTGGGCCAACTGATTAGCACGTCGGTTGAGTTCTCTATAACTAACCTGTTGCTCCTCAAAGGCAATTGCGATACGATCCGGTTGCTGTTCCACTTGAAGCTCGAATAACCGATGGATAGATGTTTCCGGTACCGCGCCAATTGTCTGATTCCAACTAGCAAGCTGCTGTTGCTCCGTTGGAGTGATAAATGTGAGTGTATCAATTCGCTGCGTTGGGTCTTGTACGATGGCCTGCAACAGTATCTGCCAATGTGTTAGCAAGTATTGGATGGTCTCGCGATCGAATAAATCGGTGTTGTAACGTGCGACAGCATGTAAGCCCTGGGCTGATTCCATGACTGTTAGCGTGAGATCAAACATGGCCGTCTTGTTTTCGTTGTCGACAAGACTGAGGGTGAGATCGGCGAATGTCTCAGACGGCATAGGCACGTTTTGCATAATGAACATAACCTGGAAGAGGGGCGAGCGGCTTAAGTCGCGTTCCAGTTGTAGGGCTTCGACTAATTTTTCAAAGGGCATATCCTGATGGGTATATGCTTCTAGTGCAACTTTGCGCACGCGCTGAAGCAAAGTGGTGAAGGGAGGATTGCCTGAAAGATCAGTTCTTAGTACCAGCGTATTGACGAAAAAGCCAATTAATTTCTCAATCTCTCCTCGATTGCGATTCGCAACAGGAGTACCGACCAGGATATCATCTTGTCCGCTGTAATGCTTCAGTAATACATTGAAGGCAGCTAACAGAGTTATGAATAAAGTCACACCTTCACGTTGGCTAAGAACTTTCAATGATTCAGAGAGAGAGGCGGACAGAAAGATCTTTTCCTCAGAGCCTGAGGAGGTCTGAACCACAGGACGAGGTCGATCCAGTGGCAATTCCAGTATAGGGGGATGTTGTAATTGTTGACACCAATAGGTCAGTTGCTCTTGTAATATTGGTCCTTGTAGCCATTGCTGTTGCCAGACAGCGAAGTCGGCATATTGGATAGGAAGGGCTACAGGTGGAGATGGTCTTTGGGCACAATAGGCAGTATATAAAGTGGTCAAATCCTGTATCATAATGGCATTTGACCAACCATCTGAAATAATGTGATGCATAGAGATTAACAGGATATGATCATTCTGACTCATATGTAACAGCTTTACATGCAGAAGTGGCCCGTGTGCCAGATCAAAACGGTAGGATGCTTCCTGATAAATATATTGTTGTAGCTGTATCTCTTGCTCGTATTGTGAGAAAGTTGAAAGGTCATGTTGCTCAACTTGGAATGATGAGGCCTCATGAATTATCTGTACAGGTTGATTCTGTATTTCCTGAAAGGTCGTGCGCAAAATCTCGTGTCGCTGGACTATCTCATGAAGACTCTGTAACAGCGCCTCTCTGTTGAGTTTGCCTGTGAGGCGTAGCGCCACTGGCTTATTATATGAGCGGCTATCCGGCTCAAATTGATCCAAAAACCAGAGACGCTGCTGGGCGAAAGAGAGCGGAATTGGCTCAGTCCGATCAACGATAGGGATTGGTGGAATATTGACCATTTGGCCATTGTGCATGGCTTGCTCTACCAGGATTGCGAATTCAGCAATGGTTGGTGCTTCAAACAGACAAAGAATAGGTAGCTCAATACTCATAGTCAAGCGAATACGTGAGATAATCTGTGTGGCAATGAGTGAATGTCCTCCCGCTTGAAAAAAGTTGTCATGAATTCCCAGATGCGGGACGGACAAAAATTCCTGCCAGATGCTTAAAAGTATTTCTTCGATAGGGCTACGTGCTGCGCTATACGCCGTTCTAGGTTCTTGCGGCTGTTCTGTTGGTAGTGGAAGTTTCTCATAGTTTATTTTACCGTTAGCATTCAATGGCAGGGTATCCAGCACGACAAAGTGAGAAGGAAGCATATAGACTGGAAGTTCTCGGTTGAGATACTCTGACAAATCTTTCAACGATAACTTGCCTGTTTGCAAGGGAACAAGGTATGCTATAAGGCAAGGACTGTCTGACATATCCTCACGAAGCTGTACTGCGCATGCCCAAACGTCTGGATATTGCATAATCTTCATCTCGATCTCTTCCAATTCCAGACGATAACCACGCAATTTGACCTGTCTGTCTACTCGTCCGATATATTCAACGAGTCCGTCTGTGGTGTAACGTGCTAGGTCACCTGTTTTGTAGGCTTTGGTATTGAGTTGTGTTATGAATGGTAAGTCAATAAACCTTGCATCTGTTTGGTCAGGCTGATGGAGATAGCCGGCGGCTAGGCCATCTCCAACTATGTATAATTCACCGGTGACACCAATTGGTACAGGACGGAGGTAACGATCCAGGATATATGTGCCTGTATTGCTAATAGGTTTTCCAATTGGAATACTTGTGCCAGTATATTTCTGTGTATCGACGGCAGGTAAAGGATTGATAAGTACGCCGATAGTCGTCTCTGTTGGACCATAATGATTGATAATTGTACAGGTACCATGCAGCGCTCGTATCTGTTGAACTAGATCAGTAGGCAGAATTTCGCCACCTAGGATGAGGTATTGGCGTGGAAGGATGACGCTATCCTGCTGTTGTGTATTGAGCAGAGCTTTAAAGTGAGATGGCACAATTTTCAGGACATCGATGGAATGAGTTGCGAAGTATTGGGCAAAAGCCGTGCTATCTGTTATTGTCTCATACGTCAGAATATGTAAACATCCACCTGAGGTTAATGCACAATAGATGACCGTGTTGCCAAGATCCGCTGCCAGAGTCGAGACAGTAGCAAAGTGTAACCCCGGCTGCAATGCCAGAGCGGAGCACATAAAGTAGGTGTAGTTTGTCAGTCCTCGATGACGGATTGCAACCCCTTTTGGATTGCCCGTTGAGCCTGATGTATAAATGACATAGGCAAGATCTTCGAGATTGAGGCTAGAGGAGAGATTCGTCTCGTCGCTTTCTGTCAATGCAAGCTCATCTAGGAAGATGATTTTTCCGCACCAATGTGCTTGAAATGGTATCTGTGCAAGTAGGTGGCTCTGTGTTACGAGGCAAGTTACCTGACTGTCTTGAAGTTGGTATTGTATACGTGCTAGTGGCATGTCTGGATCAAGAGGGACGTAGGCTCCCCCAGCTTTCATAATGCCTAACAAGCCAATGACCATCTCTATTGACCGTTCCATGCAGAGAGCAACCAGCTTGTTTTTGCCAATACCTTGCTGTTGTAAGGCATGAGCTAGTCGGTTGGCGGAAATATTTAGTTGATGATAGGTCATTTGTTGATCCTGACAGATAAGTGCTATGGCATCAGGAGTCTTTTCAACGTGATCTTCAAAGAATGCTGTCACCGTCCGCTCTGGATAGGAGGTTGAATCTGTAGTAAATGCATTGATGATGGTCTGGTACTCATCTGCTTTCAGAATGTCTAATTGATCAATAGATGCTGATGATGCATGTGCTGTGCTTGTAAGCAATGCTTGGAAGGCATGAGCAAGGATCTGGATAGAGGAAGTATCCAGGTGCGATGCATCATAATAGATTTCAAGGCGAATATGAGTTCCAAGCTGACGCCCCAAAAGCTTAAGGGTAAAACGCTCCTGGCAGCTATAAAGTTGATGCTCTGTTACCACAAGACTGCCTTGCGTGAATGTGGCGGGGCAGGTCTCGAATTCAAATTGCACTGGAAAAAAATCTATGCCAGCGGTCTGTTGCTTCTGAATATCAGCCCAGGTAAAGTAGAATTGTTCTTCGATAACTTGTTCAAGCGTCTCCTCACAGCAGTGAATAAACTGGTCAAATGATTGCTCGTTATCTAATGGTATTGTAAACGGCACAACGCGTGTGTACATTCCCAAGGCATGAGCAAGTTCTTCATAATGACGACCATTACAACTAACTCCGACCAAGCTTTGGGCTTTATCCGTAAAGCGCCAGAGCAGAATTTGCCAACAAGCAAGAAAGAATGATGCAGGAGACACATTGAGATCTTGTATGAGTGCTTGTATTTGTGCTTCAAGATCAGATGGAATCGGTAAAGAAAAGATACGCGGATCAAATAGTTGCTCTGGAGATTGTACTCTCCTTTCAAAGGCAAGGTGCGTGCTTGTGCGTGCAGATGTATCAATTTCACGCCAATAGTTGCGGTGTGCAGTGCTATCTTCCTCGTGAAGTAACTCTTCTTGCCATGCGGCTACATCTGCGTATTGAAGAGGCTGTTCTTCATCACTGGCGGTCGTTGTATAAGCATTGCATAGTTCATGAATGAGATGAGTTAATGTGGTCGTATCACCACAAAGTGCAGGTAGGCTCAGGAGCATGAGATGCTGCTGAGGAGAGCGTGTAAACAAAGTAATGCGCAAAGGCGATCCCTGTTTCAAATGAAAAGGTATCTCTTTTTCCTGAGCAAAGAAATGTGCAACCTGTTCTTGCCAGTTCTCTCCAGTAAGAAATATACGCTTGAAATCTAGCTTAGTAAGCTCTTCACTCTCTAAGACGATCTGTAAGGGGATATCTGTGCCTGGTAAAAGCGAGAAGTTTGTGCGTAGAATCTCATGCCTGCCGATTACAACACGTATTGCTTGTTTCAATCGTTTCTCTTCAATATTGCCATCCAGAAGATACGTCGCTTGCACACGATAGCAATCGCGTTCTTGCTGTAGTTGCCATAGGCGTGTCTGTTGAGTCGAGAGGCGAGATCCTGTGGAAGCTGTTTGCATTGTATATCTCCTTTCTACTGATGAATAGATTGTATATCTATCTGCACAGCAGTACTGTATATTTGATTAAATATTAGACGATTCTAAGGTATGTCATCAACTTGAGATGGAACCGCTATCTTTTCTCTTCTGGCTCCTTTCAACTTTTGTTTTATTTGATCTTGATGCTCCTGTTTCCTTAGTTGATTTTCTCGTTGCTCTGCTTCCGTGCGTAGCTCTAGCTGGGCTAGGCGCGTCTCTGGGGCAAGAACAATACTGACAAGGAGTGCCTGATATTGCTTAATAATCTTTTGTATTGTTTCAGCATGAAATAGTTGTGCGCGATAGTTAACCATACCGCTGATCCTTTCCTGTTCTTCCCAGAGGAAGAGTGCAAGATCAAAATTAGCGATATGAAGATCAAGTTCAATGGGTTCAACGGTAGCATTAGTAAGCATCAGTGGCATTGTTGGAGTATTTTGCAAGACAAAGAGCGTATTGATGAGCGGTACCTGTGTTCCAGATCTTTGCAAGTGCAAAACGTCGACAAGTTGCTCAAATGGCATATCCTGATGTGCATAGGCCTCTAAAACAAGAGTGCGTACACGCTGTAGCAAGGCGGTAAAGGAAAGATTTTCATTGAGATGTATACGAAGCGCAAGAAGGTTAACAAAAAATCCTATGAGATCTTCTGTCTCTTGCATGGTGCGATTTGCGATGTCTGTACCAATTGTGATGTCCTCCTGACCGTTATAGCGATAGAGAAGCACTTGAAAGGCTGCGAGTAATGTCATAAAGAGCGTGACGCCCTCCTGGCGACAGAGACGTTTTATCCTCTGGAGGAGATCAGTTGGAAGTGTGAAGGTGAACATGGCTCCATGATGGAGGTTGGTCTCCTGTTGCTTCTGATCAATTGGTAACTGGAGTGGTGTGGCTCCGCTGAGTTGTTTTCTCCAATAATCAGTTTGCTTCTGGATATCACTCGTTAGCCAAGAACGTTGCCAGAAGGAAAAATCAGCGTACTGAATGGGTAACTCTGGTAGCACAGACTGTTCTCCTGAGCAAAAGGCCCGGTAATGTAAACTCAATTCGCGCATGAAGATGCCTTCTGACCAAGCATCAAAGGCAATATGGTGAATGGTCAGAAGCAGAATGTGTTCGTCAGGATGAACACGTAGAATTGTTATTCGTAGAAGCGGGCCGTTCTCTAGATCGAATGGAGACTGTGCCTGCTGTTGAATCAAATCAATGATCATCTGCTCACGCTCTGTTTCATCGACGTTTTGTAGATCAATGAGTGTGATGGGAGGCTGAAATGGTGGGAGAATGACTTGCCTGACGGCCTGCAAGTCGGCTCTGAAAACGGTACGCAGCACTTCATGGCGACGTATAATCTCTGCAATACTTCGCTGCACGTAATCTATGTGGAGTATGCCCCTTATACGTAGCGGGCGAGTGATAGTATAGGAAGTGTTATTGGGTATGAGTTGATGAAGAAACCACAGACGTTGCTGGGCAAATGAAAGTGGCAGTACTTTTGTTCGATCAACGGCTGTGATAGAAGGACGTTGACATTGTTCACTTCCAGAAAGTTGCAGGATCATTTTTGCGATACCCTTTATCGTTGGCATCTCAAAGAGACTCCGTAAGGGCAATTCTATTTGGAAGTGAGTACGAATACGCGCAATAAATTGCGTTGCAAGTAAAGAGTGCCCTCCTGCTTCAAAGAAATTTTCATGAGGATGGACAGAATCCACTCCTAAAATATCCATCCAGATTGCCGAGAGAATCTCTTCTAACTGACTTTGTTGTAGATTTCTCTCACTATGTTCTGTTGCTGGTAGATGCATGCGCTTTCTTGGTCGTATAACGGGAATCTGTTCAGGAGTGATGGATTGTATGAGATCGCCAGCCTGAGTTTGCTCTGTTGCCTGGAGAAGAGCTTCGACACCACTCTGAATATGATGCAGAATTTTAGTAATTTCTGTTTTGGCAAAGCGGGTAGGAAGAAAACGACAGATAATTTCTGTTCTGGAACCAGGAACAACTAGAATCGTGAGAGGATACCTCGTATGTGCACCATGCGAGCGGATATTGGAGATGCGTATGTTTAATGCTGGCTGCTGCAGAATGGAGAGATCCACCGGATAGTTCTCTACTACAAGAACACTCTCGTATAATGGCTCGTTTCCCCGAAAGCCACTCCATTGATGAATAAGACCTGATGAGCAATACTCATATTGCCTGATATCCATGCTTTTCTTCTGAAGATCATCTAGCCAGTTCCAGAGCGTATCTACATCATTGACGGAGACCCGCAAAGGTAATGTGTTAATACAGAGTCCGACAATCGTTTCGCTGCCCGCTATCTCTGGTGGCCTTCCTGAAACAGTGATTCCGAACATCACCTCAGCATTCTGACTGTAGCATCGTAGGAGGAGTGCCCAGATACCTTGAAAAAGAGTATTCGGGGTCAAACGGCGTTTCCGTGCCAATGTCTGAAGCATCTCCGTCGTTGAGGCGGACAGGGAAATGCTCTGGATAGCTATCTCATCTGATATCTCCTCATTAGATGGAGAGGGCTCTTCTCTTCCTATTGCTGTAGGGGTGGTGAAGTGTTGTAATTCTTGACGCCAGAATTGCTCTGCTTTTGCTAGATCCTGTCGTTTTAACCAGTGGATGTAGTCTTTATATGGTCTTGCTGGAGCAAGGGTGATAGGCTGGTGCTGCTGGTAGGACAGATAACATGAGAAGACCTCCCTAAAGACAAGATGGCTGCACCAGCCATCCATGAGAATGTGGTGATACGTCCAGACAAACTCATGGACATCATTGTCCGTCTGGAAAAGAGCAAAACGTAGCAAGGGGACTTTCGCTAATTTAAATCCCTGCTTTCTGTCCTGCTGAAGATACATGGCAATTTGGGCTTCTTGTTCCTCTAAGGAAAACATACGCCAGTCCTGAATGACCCAGGTTGGTGTAACCTGTTGTAAGACAACCTGAAGCGGCTCGGTCTGCTTTTCCCAGACAAAACAAGTGCGGAGCATATCATGACGCTGGATGACCCATTGCCAAGCTTGCTCAAAGGCTTCGCAATCGAGCTGACCAGTCAAAGTGCAAACGAGCTGCTCAATATGTATGCCTGTTGTAGGCATGTGAATGCTCTCATATAACATGCCTTGTTGGGCAGGAGAGAGTGAGAGAATACTGTTAATATGCTTATTCTTGCTCATTTATCTTGCTCTTTCTTAATCAATGTCAACTTCTTCAAGAATTTGGTCAAGTTGGTCCTGACTAAGTTGCACATCCGTGAAATCAGACGGAATGTACATCCTTTCTGATCTTTCCTGGCTCTCTCTGATGAGTGCTCGTAAGTAGGCAACGAATGTTTGTGCCAACTGTTCAATTGTGGCTCGTGCATGAATAGCTGTGCTGTAGATCCAATCAATCTGAAGTTGTCCCTGGCTGGTCCAGCAAGTTATTTCAAGGAGATGAGTTCTCTTCTCATTGGGATGACGCTCTGGTCCAGGTGAACGAACTAGATTACTGAACGGCACATGCTGATCGAATAGCTGATCAAACTGCCCGAGGTAATTAAAAAGTATTTGTGCCTGGGGAAGTTGTTGCAATTCTTCCCTGACCGTAGCATCTTCGTGGAGATAGCGTAACAGACCATAACCGATGCCGTGTTCTGGCAATTGGCGCAGTTGCTCTTTGATATGCTGAAGGCTCCCTAAAAGAGATGTTGTTGGCGTTATATTAATACAGAGAGGGAAAAGGGTCGTAAACCACCCAACAGTGCGTGTTAATAGAACATTGTCAATGAGATCCTCGCGTCCATGCCCTTCCAGATCGATCAACACTAGATTGCTGCGCGTCCAATTGGCAATAGTTCGGACTAGAGCAGTGATTAAGACATCGTTAATTTGCGTATGATAGGCAGTTGGTACAGTGATCAAAAGCTCTCTCGTTTCCTGGTCTGTCAGTGCCAATGAGATCGTCTGGGTCGAGGCTAGGGTATTGTGCTCATCCTGATAGACGAAATCGATTGGGAGAGGTAGTACCTGTCTGCGTGACTCCGCCTTCCAGTAGGCAAACTCACTCTTGATACGCTCCGATTGCGCATATTCCTGGAGTAGTTCTGACCAGCGTTTGATTGAGGTTGTTTTCGCTGGTAAGTGCTCTGGCAATCCTTGACTATAATGCTGATAGAGGTGGTAGAGATCTGGTAAGAGAATGCGCCAGGAAACGCCATCAACGATGAGATGGTGGACAATGAGTAATAAGCGGTCGGGTTGTGTAGAGCCTAGAGAGAAATAGACAATTTGTGCAAGTGGCCCTTTTGTAAGATCCAGGTATCCTTGTATGTGTGCTTCTATCGTGCGCATTGCTCTATCCTGCTCTGGAGCAGATAAGATTGTTAAATCGAACCATGTGAGCGGCAATAAAGTATCTTCTGGTGGAATAATCATCTGTTGCCATTCTGTTCCATTCATGGTGAAACGCGTACGTAGAGCATCATGATGTATGCAAAGGTCCGCAAGTGCTTTCTGAAGTGCATGTATATCCAGCTCTGTCTGTACCTGTAGTACAATAGACTGATTCCAGTGATGTGAATAGGTAAAATGTTGGGAAAAGAACCAGTGTTGGATGGGTGTGAGTGGCACCTCTCCTAGTACAGGTACCTGTTCAATCTGGAATGAGGGAAGCACAGTTGCTACAGCACAGAGTTCTGCAATTGTTTGATGCTGGAAAAGCTGTTTAGGGGTGATATTCAGACCCTGTTGATGTGCACGTGCAACGACCTGCATGCTTAAAATCGAATCGCCTCCGAGGGCAAAAAAGTTATCATGGATACCTATCTGCTTGATACCAAGTACCTTTTCCCAGATTGAGACGAGCAAGCGCTCATGTTCTGTCTGTGGCGCAGCATAGCTGCTCTCAATGGAAGATCGTACCCACTCTGGAATAGGTAAAGCTTTGCGGTCCAGCTTTCCGTTTGGTGTAAGTGGAAGTGTTTCTAGCCAGACAAAGGCTGAAGGTAGCATATAGTCGGGCAAGTTATCTTTTAGGTATTGACGTAGGTATTCCTGCGAGGGATTGTCTTTTTGTTTCCTTGGTACAAGGTATGCTACTAGGTGTTTGTGTCCTGAACTTTCCTCTCTTGCGCAGACAACGCATTCACGAATGTCAGAGTGACGTAGAAGGAGAGCCTCGATTTCTCCCAATTCAATACGAAATCCTCTTATTTTGACCTGGAAGTCTGTTCTTCCCAGATATTCTAGTATTCCCCCGGTTGTGTAGCGTGCGAGATCGCCCGTTTTATAGAGGCGAGCCCCCGGTTGCTGACTGAAAGGGTCAGGGAGAAACTTTTCGGCTGTCAGGTCTGGTCGCTGATGATATCCTCGTCCTACGCCTATCCCCCCAATGTACAATTCTCCACTACAGCCAATAGGCATGGGTTGCAAATACTTGTCTAAGACATAGAGTTGGATATTTGCAATGGGATAGCCAATAGGAACCGTTGTTAGTTGTTCGCTCTCATGCTTACAAGTCCAATGTGAGACGTCAATAGCGGCTTCTGTGGGCCCATAGAGGTTGTAGAGAGCCGTTGTTTCCATGCAAGCAAAGAAACGTTGTTGTAGCTCTGGCGATAGAGCTTCACCGCTGCAAATCACTCGTTTCAGTGCTGGATAGTGTTGGAGACGGGGCTCTTCTAAAAATACCTGGAGCATAGAAGGCACAAAATGAAGTGTTGTAATCTGTTCTCTCTGTAACAGATCAGCCAGATAGGCACTATCTTTATGTCCACCAGGGCATGCCATGACCAGAGATGCACCACTGAGTAAGGGCCAGAAGAACTCCCAAACAGAGACATCAAAGCTAAAGGGTGTTTTCTGCAGGACACGATCTTGTGAGGTAAGCTGGTAACTTTCCTGCATCCAGCATAGACGGTTAGTGACCGCTTGGTGCGTATTCATGGCCCCTTTAGGGGTTCCTGTCGATCCGGAGGTATAGATCAGATAGGCCAGGTTTGCCATTTGTACCTTGCGTTCAAGAGTTTTATGGGCGCATGTAGAGATATGGCCCCAATCGGTATCTAAGCACAGACAGTGCGCTTTGAGCTTGATGGTCTCGTTCGCAAATTTTGCCTGTGTTAATAAAATAGTAACCTGCGCGTCATGGAGTATGAATGAGAGACGTTCTGTTGGATATTCTGGGTCGAGGGGGACGTATGCGCCTCCTGCCAGCAAAATTCCTAGCAGGCCAATGACCATTTCTAGTGATCGCTCCATACAGATGCCGACAAGGACATCCGGTTGCACGCCTTGCTCCTGTAAATACAGTGCCAATTGCAGTGCTCGTTGATGCAGTTCATGATAGGTGAGCGAGATATCGTCAACGACTACAGCGATAGCATCAGGGGTCTGCTTTACCTGTGCCTCTACCAACTCATGTAAACAAGCGGACTGCGGATATGCCCGTGCAGTATTGTTCCACACAGTGAGCAGCGTGTGCTGCTCTGTTGTAGGAAGGAATGGAAGCAGAGCAACTTTTGTCTCTAGATGATGGGCGATGCTAGTAAGCAGACCTTGCCAGTGTTGGAGGAAGCGCTGCATGGTTGCCTCTGTAAAGAGGTCCGTATTATACTCTAATCGCCCATGGAGTGTGTTTCCCTCCTCAATAATTTCTAGCGCAAGATCAAACTTTGCCGTTCCTGGTTCTATGGGGAATGGACGCAATTTTGCATTTCCCAGATGTAGCGGCATGGCAGGTGTGTTTTGCAACGTAAATAAAATCTGGAATAATGGAGAGCGGCTCAGATCTCTCTGTGGCTGTAATGCTTCTACAAGTTGTTCAAAGGGAAAGTCCTGATGAGTAAATGCATCCAGACATGTCTCTTTCACCTGTTGGAGAAAGTCTCGAAAACCAGGATTCCCCGAAAGCTGCGAACGCATCACCAGTGTATTTGTAAAGAAACCAATCAAGTGCTCCAGTTCTTTACGATTTCTTATGGAGACTGGCGTACCGACTACGATGTCTTCTTGTCCCGTATAGCGATAGAGCAGGATCTGGAAAGCGGCGAGTAGCAGCATATAGAGAGTGACACCTTCCTGACGACTCAGGTGATAGAGCGCTTCCGCTAAAGATGCAGTGAATGTGAATTCCAGATGTGCGCCGCGATAGGTTTGGGCCCGTGGGCGTGGTCGATCCAATGGAAGGTCAATGCTATTCGGTAGATCTGCCAATTGTTGTAGCCAGTAGTTCCGTTGTCTTGTGAGAACGTCCCCACGTAACCACTCTTGTTGCCAGATCGCGAAATCTCCATATTGTATGGTTAGCTCTGGTAAGGGTGATGGCAATTGATGAGTGAAGGCTTCATAGAGGGTTGCCAACTCTTGGAAGAAGATACTTGTCGACCAGCCATCAGAGATAATATGATGCATAATGAGTACTAATAGGTACTCTTCTTCATGAAGTTGTATAACACTAATGCGCAGTAATTGATCGTTTACTAAGTCAAAATGATTATGAATCGTTTGCTGAATTAACTGCTGTACCTGAACATTCTGTTGTTCTGCTGGCAGTTCTGTGAGGTCCACCCAGGGAATAGTGATCATTGAGTGCGGAGTAATAGCTTGGTAGGGTTGCATATCTTCAAGCATAAAACGAGTTCGTAGTATTTCATGGCGCCGTACAATTTCTTGCATGCTTTTTTGTAAGATTTCTCTCTCAAGCTTTCCCTCAATTAGTGCAACAAGGGGGAGAACATAGGCTATATTGCCAGGTTCCAAATGATCGAGGAACCAGAGACGCTTTTGCGCAAACGAGAGTGGATAGCGTATCTGCTGAGGAATATGGACAAGTGGTAAGGTAGAGACATGTGATTGGGTATAGAGAGCTTGTTCAAGAAT
>CBJMBI010000031.1:0-16226 GCA_966427955.1 uncultured Ktedonobacterales bacterium | reverse complement strand
TTTGAAAACTTGAAACGAAAAATGAAATTGGAACAGCCACAATCTATCCGCACGGTCTTCTTTGATGCAGGCTTCACACTTCTCTATCCCTCACCTTCCATACTTGCAGTTTGTCAACAAGTATGTCAGCAGTGTGGTCTGCATATTGATGCTAACCAACTGCAACAGGGCATGGAAAGTGCAGAAAAATTCCGTCTTTGTCAGATGCAATCTAATCGCTATATCTGGGCTGATGAACAAGACATAGCCAAATTCTGGTTAAGCTATTATAGGAGTCTTTTACAGCCGTTCATGGTTGGGCATGATGAAATGCTCCTAGACCATCTTGTGCATACTATTGCGAAAGAATTTGAGAAGCATACAGCTTGGCAGCTCTATCCAGATGTGAAACCAACACTAAAGGCATTTCAAGCTAAAGGATACAGACTGGGGGTAATTTCTGATTGGAATATTGCACTTGGACCGCTCTTGCGCCAGCTTGATCTTACCCAATATTTCGATTGTTTAGTTATATCTGCTGCTGCCCGTCATGCTAAGCCATCGCCAAAGCTCTATGATATGGCCTTAGAGCGTGCTAATTCTATACCTGACTATACCATACATATAGGCGATTCATATATTCATGATGTGCTTGGTGCTAGATCTGTTGGTATCACCCCTATTCTGCTGGATCGTACAGACACACTTACTGAGAACAAGGTTGATTGTTTGCTGGTGCACTCGCTTTATGAATTGCTCGAGCTGCTAGAGATCAAAAAGCCTTAATCTCCTGCACAACCTCAATGCCATTGAGACGCATATGATAGAGGAAGAGCAAGTGCAAGACATCGCCACTATGTGCAAGAGAATTAGTTGCGCGAGCGGTTGCAACAGATAAATCATACGTTTGCACGGCATTTGCAGGAACGATAACTCGCATTTTTCGATTGAATGCATTAGCATAGAGTTTGAGATGCATCGCCAGTTGATACACACAGAGATCGGTACAATTTCCTACGACCACGGCGGTACTCAAATCGTGATGTGCTTCTAGCCATGCATTGAGTTGCGTTCCATGAAAGGCATTAAGCGAGTTCTTTGTGACGACGGTGTAGAGATCAGCAAATGGCAAACGAGCTAGTTCAGGAATAGTTTTGGTCTCATGTGTACCTGCCAAACAATGGGGAGGAAAATCTCCAAATTCGACTGAATCAGGCGAATGACAATCCTGTGCCAGAATGAAATGGCGTATCCCAATGGCATATGCTCCTTTAAAGGCTTCCACTACGGCTGGAATAATAGCCTGTATATGAGGACTAGACAGGGTTCCCTCATGGCAAAAACCATTGATCATATCGACACTAAAGAGAGCCACATGTCCCTGCATGGCTTCTTCAGTTAGATCGCTCCAGGCAATGCTAGGCAAACTGTGCCTCCATTCAACAACAGCCGTTAGAAATTCTATTCCTTGTTCCAAAAGAGAGGTTGGAATAGTCAAGTTCGTCATACCTACAGCCTCCTGCCAGAGAAATCCTCTCCTCTGGCTATAATTCTCGCTCAGCAGCAGGATTAAAGCGATACAAGCGCGCAGGACGATGAGTCCCTTCCATTTTCTTAGCTCCAGTATCTTCTAAGATCCCCGTCGTCAGAATACGCTTGCGAAAATTCCGCTTATCCAAGCGTTTGTGAAGAATGATCTCGTAGACACTCTGCAATTCGCGCAACGTAAACTGTTCTGGCAGTAAGTTAAAGGCTATGGTTGTATAATTCAGCTTACCTCGCAGCCGATTGAGTGCATACTCAATGATTTTTGCGTGGTCGAAAGCTAGAGGAGGCAATGCATAGACCGAGAACCATCCCACATCACTGGCATCGTCTGCCGCTTTGACTTGCAGACGCTCGGAATCCAGTAAGGCAAAATATACAACCGTAATTACACGTGTACGTGGGTCACGATCAGGATCCCCAAAAGTATATAACTGTTCTAAATAAACATCCTGTACGCCTGTTTCTTCTTGCAGTTCACGTTTAGCCGCTGCCTCCAAAGATTCATTTTTATTGACAAAGCCACCGGGAATGGCCCACATCCCCTCAAATGGCCAAGAGCGGCGTCTGATTAGCAAGATCTGCAAATCGTGCTGGCGTAGGCTCATCATTAATACATCCACTGTTACTGATGGGCGTTCATACTTGCTGGCATCGTACTGATGCGCTTGTATTTCAGAAATTTGCTCTGTTACATTGGCTTCTGCGGCAGTTCCTTGTCGTGTACTGCTGGCTGACTTGCTCGGTGTATCCATTAATCTCTGCCTTCCTTGTATATTAGTGTATTTTATACACTAATATACTCCTCCTCCTATAAGCTGTCAAGTAGGTCAGAGACCCTATGCAGTGATCGGCAGGGGCTTATGTTTAGACTCTCTCTCTATAACCTTTATCATACTCCGGGCCAGAAGACCCAGTCTTGAGAGTCTTGAGGATGGATGGCGAGTCCTGAGGAGGGGAAGTCTCTGGCAAGCATTAAGGCATGGCTCGATTACTAGCAAGACTGCCATGCCTCTGAACAACAGAGATGAGAATAGGCCTTTTAGAGATTACGGATGTTCAGCCAAAAATGCCTCGATTTGCCTTGCCTCGCTATCGCTGAGGCGAAACTCAGAGGCTATGACCATCTCTTCAATCTGGACCGGATTACGAGATCCAATAATGGCACCTGTCACAGCCGGATTTCTAAATGTCCAGGCAACTGCAACCACCCCAGCTGGAACATTGTGAAGATAGCCAATTTCTGTCAGCAGATTTGCCAGTTCTAGGTTGCGTGAGAGGCGAGGCTCATTAAACTCTGGGTCTTGCTTACGCCAATCATCAGGGGGCAGATGCTCAATGCGCTCTTTGGTCATACGCCCAGTTAGTAAACCTGAGGCCATAGGTGAGTAGACAATCACACCAATATTATGTTCATAGCAATATGGCAAGATTTCTTTTGCAGCATCTTGGTGGATCAGAGAATAGGGCGGTTGCAGTGTTTCGACGGGGGCGATCTTCTCAGCCCGACGTAGTTGTTCCACATTGAAGTTGGAAATGCCAATATGTCGTACCTTGCCTTGCCTTTTGAGGTCAACAAGTTTACTCCAGCCTTCTTCAATTTCTGGATCAGGATTAGGCCAATGAATCTGATACAGGTCAATTGTCTCAACATTAAGGCGTTTTAGACTAGCTTCAACCTCTCGCTGTATCGAATCAGCTCTTAGGCTGTGATAGATGCGACCCTGACTGTCCCAAAGCATTGAACACTTGGAGAAGATATATGGTTTCTCGCGCCCTTTAATAGCCTTCCCAATAATTTCTTCTGCATGTCCCAGGCCATAGACTGGTGCCGTATCAATCCAGTTAATCCCGAGGCTCAGGGCACGTTTAATAGTCATAATCGAAGTTTGATCGTCCTGTGGACCCCAGGAAAACTCCCACTGACCTCCACCCATGGCCCAGGCTCCCAATCCAATAGGGGTGATGTGCATATCTGTGTTGCCAAACGGGCGTGTTTGCATAGTTTACCCTTTCTATTTATCTCATCATTATTGTTTGGCTCTCTTCTTTTACACGGATCACCCCGCTATTGGGAGACAAAACGAGGTTTGCTCCAGCATATCCTAACTAATATTTGGCCTCAACCTAGAGATGATGGAATAGGAGTTCTATTGAGCTTGAGCATCGGTGACCGGAAGATAACCGAGGTTTTGGGCGAGCTGTTGGAGGGGAAGAATCAGGGTTAAAACTGTGAGGGGCTTTCCTGGCCGAGGTTCTGTAAGAGTGATGAGAGGCAGATGAGACAGAAATAAGCTGGAATATGATGAGCAATCTATGTTATAGTTTCTTATAAGCTAATCTTATCTAATTACTTTCCTTTATGTAATCAATGCTTTCCGCAAGATAGTATTGATTACATAGGCTTCTTGCGAGGTATATTTTACATGAGCCAAACTGATAGAGGTGCAAATGCATCTGATAGTGTTTCTTTCATAGATCATGAGGAATTTATCTCATCGACTAGATCCTCTATAAAGCATGACCCTTACCTGGCTCTGCGTTTTTGGAATGGTCGTCTCTTCATTACAGGCACATTTGTGGCTGTTGTGGGTCAGAAGATGACAGAGGTTGCAATTGGTTGGGAATTATATGAACGCACAGGTTCGGCCTTCATTCTAGGACTTGTAGGTCTGGTACTAGTGATCCCCGTATTCTTTCTGTCTCTACCTGCTGGTCATGCCTCTGACTATTATAATCGTAAACGTATTGTTATTGGTGCTCAAGCACTCTTAATCCTTGCATGCCTTGGCTTGGCAGGATTATCATCTAGCCATGGATCGCTCATCCTGGTTTTTACCTGTCTGTTATTAATGGGTGCAGCGAACGCATTCAGTGTGCCAGCCAGTGGGTCACTGCTCTCACAACTTGTTCCTGAGCATGCATATGAGAACATTGCTACTTGGAATAGTAGTGCCTGGCAACTTGCCACTGTCCTTGGCCCAGCTCTGGGTGGTTTTATGATTGCGATCTTTCAAGGCGCAACTCTGGTTTATATATTCGATGCGGCAGCAGGATTAGTCCTTTGCATTTTACTATTGCTTATTCGTGAAACATCGCAGAAGATACCGCTATCGCATCATGAAAAAAACAAGGCATTATATTCTCTTATTGAAGGATTTAGATTTCTAAGAAGAACCAAGATTATCCTAGCAGCGATTACCCTCGATATGTTTGCTGTTTTACTAGGAGGAGCAACAACGCTTTTGCCAATCTTTGCCAGAGACATTCTTCAAGTTGGGCCCATAGGTCTAGGCTGGCTACGGGCAGCTCCGGCTATGGGTGCAGTATGTATTGGTCTGATCCTTGCACATCAACCCCCTTTCAAGAAAGCTGGCAGAACCTTGCTTCTAGCTGTTATTGGTTTTGGGATTGCTACAATTATCTTTGGTCTGTCTCATTCATTCTGGCTCTCGTTACTAATGCTTTTCCTGCTTGGTGGACTCGACAATATCAGCGTAGTCATTCGAGCCGCTCTGCTATTGATGCGTACACCAGATGAAATGCGTGGGCGCATTGCAGCAGTGAATGGCATCTTTCTTGGAGCTTCTAATGAATTAGGGGGATTTGAGTCTGGTCTAACTGCTCAGCTATTTGCCCCAACGCTTTCAGTTGTATTGGGGGGGATAGGAACAATTCTGGTTGTTCTTCTAGTGGCTTGGCTTTCTCCTGAACTGCGCCGCCTGACCACCCTGCGTGATCCCAAATTAGAGAAAGCGAAGGAAAGTGGACTAGTTTAGGGAGTGACAAAAGCCACCTAGCACGGGCGGGTGAGGTGGCGACGTCCTATTTTCCCACGGGGCTGCCCCCGCAGTATCGTGAGAGCTGAAGAGCTTAACTACCGTGTTCGGGATGGGAACGGGTGTACCCTCTTCGCTATAGTCACCAACTCACCTGCACATCCAGGTGGCTTTCTGACAGGGAGTATATTACTACAGACGTTTTCCTTTGTCAATACCCTATGACACCAAATTATTTCCTTGGCCCAAATTCGTTCCCTGTTTCCCTAAAGGAAAAACAAACAAGGCACGGCACTATCATCAGCTTCCACAATATAGTGCCAAATTTCTAAACGCAGCAAGGAACTTCAATTCTTCGATTCTGTCAAGGTTGCAGCATAACAAACAGCACAATGCCTCCACCGATCAACATCAATAGAACACAGACCAAAATAACTAGAGCAAACATATAGCTTCGCGAAGTTGCCAATATATCAGGCACCATATCACTAGAGCGGCGATCGAGTCGCAGGGGTAATTCACGTTTTGCAGTCAATGTCTTCAATCCCCCAGTAGCAAGATCCCAAGAAGAAGTTGCAAAATCGATAGCATGCTCATGATCTGTTTTATAAGACGATCCATCCTTAAATGTGGGGAAAGGAGGTGTCTTTGGGGAAGCCGCCTGTGGAGGCAAAGGAGGAGTAGCGAAAGTGTCCGATATCGAGTGAGTGGGAGATACCGCTTGTTGAGATGGATGGGAAACGAATTGGGTTGATTGAGCATTAGGATTTGGCAACGTCACAGCTTTTCTCCGCTAGTAAGCACTGACAGACCAACCGCATCTTCAAAAGACAGCTTACAACGTACACACTACAAAACTCAGCTTAACACTCCTAATTATAGTCAAACTTTAGAGTTTAGCAAGGGAAGTATGACTATTGGGTTATGTCGTGATCAAGCATTATGTCGTGATCAAGCCAATTGTGCGAAGAGTGCCAGCACCCAGGTATGTCAAGTTGAGTTTCTCCGAGAGAGAATACAGGGAAACGTGGTAAAATGTGGCGTGTTGGACAGATTAGCGAAAAGATTGTTATTGTCTTGCAATCGCAGACGACTTTTGGTATAATTAAAGCATCGAGTGGGGGTATGCTTACGTTCAGACGCTTATTGTTTTCGCAAGATGGCGTATCAGCCTGCGAGTATCGTTTCGTATTGTCGTTTTGTAGAGTTAACAACGCATTGCAGACATATTCTAAGGATTCCAAGATAGCTGCAGAAGACTGAAACGATGACCGCCTAAGCACCTCCTCCACCTTAAGCCCAAGTCCGATGGTACACTCCCCGTGGTCCAGACATGTGATGCAGTCCATCTTGATGGAACTTTGCGGTCTGTAACAGCAGACATGAATGGTAGTCCATAAAAGCGGAGATGAAGAGGGTGTAGTGTCGCAGACGAGGCAAAAACCGTGGATCGAAGGGGGTTTCCTACCCATGCAAGTACAACAGCACGGCGACCTTTCGACAAAGCCAGCGGCAAATCAAAAAAGCGGGCGGGTACAGATGATGACCGAAGCAAATGACCCACAAGGGCGACAGAACAATCACTCCGAGGAACTAGAAGAAATCAATCAAAACGAGATGGAAGCGTTGCTGGCAGCATCAACTGCTCCCACAAATATCAAACGAGGCGATGTGGTCGAGGGCGTGATCGTGCGAATTGATCAGGACGAAATTTTGGTCGACATTGGCCTCAAGTCCGAGGGCGTTCTCTCAACCAAAGAGCTACCAGCCAGCGGTTACGGTTCTTTTAATGAGTTGCACCTCAATGAGAAGGTCCTGGTTTATGTCATTCAGCCCGAGAGTTCAGAAGGGCATGCAGTTCTCTCTCTTAAGAGGGCGAACACTGAGCGCCAATGGCGCATTGCAGAAGACCAATTTAAAAACAATGAACTGCTCAAAGCGAAGGTCATTGATTTTAATAAAGGTGGTCTAATTGTTGATATCGCTGGTATCAGAGGGTTTGTTCCTATTTCCCAAATCCTCAACCTCAAGCGTGAAGAGGTGGCAGCTGGTGGTGAGAACCAGGAGACGGCGGCAAAACTGCAAGCAATGAAAGACAAAGAATTGCAGTTGAAGATCATCGAGATCAATCGCGCACGCAATCGGTTAATTCTTTCCGAGCGTCTAGCCGTTCAAGAGTGGCGTCAGCGCCGTCGTGAAGAGTTACTTGATGAATTGAAGCCTAATGAAGTACGTAAGGGAGTGGTGAGCAACCTTGCTAACTTTGGTGCATTTATTGATCTAGGCGGTGCAGACGGACTAGTGCATATCAGTCAGCTGGCCTGGAGTCGTGTCAATCATCCTAGTGAGGTATTGCACGTAGGCCAGGAAGTCGAAGTACAGGTCCTGAGTGTTGATAAGGAAAAGAAGAAGATTGCACTCTCGATCAAACGTGCTGAGGTTGACCCCTGGACAACCGTTGGACAGCGCTACGCTGTAGGACAGGTTGTGACTGGTGTCGTAACAAAGATTGCCCCATTTGGGGCCTTTGCTCGCATCGAGGATGGGATCGAAGGCCTCATCCATCTTTCTGAGGTAGGATCTGGTGTAGATCCCAAGATTGTTCTCCAGGAAGGTGCCCAGCTTCAGTTGCGTATCTTGCGTATTGATGCCGAACGTCGTCGCTTAGGTTTGAGTTTACGTCAGGCTGATGAGCTAGATAGCAAGCAGGCCACTCAAGAGCAGCCACAGGCAGAGGCTGGCAAAGCGGAGGCTCCCCTTGCACGAGCCTCTTCAGATGCCCTGGCAACTGAAACCGTTGCGCCACCATCTTTGGAATCGCTTGGTGGACATCAGGAGCATGTTCCATCTAAAAGTAAAACTGAACGGCGTGAACGCCAGGAAAGAAGTACTGACAATTCAATCCTGCGTGGTTTACCTGCTGAGGACACTGGAGAAATGACTGCCATGGCGGAAGCTTTCCGTGCGGCAGCTCGGCAGCGCTCTTCTAAAGAAGAGACTGGGTCCACTGAACAATAGCTGGCTGGCAATAGCAATCATAACGCACGTGCCTCCTCTTTTTCCTGCAGTTTTTAGTAGAAAGAGGAGGTACTTATTTCAGAAGATGAGTCCCTCTTGCTCTCTTTGTCCAAGTGTGCGAAAATAACTGTACCAATACATGGTTGTCACACACAAGTGGCAGGGATTAGGTTCCCAATAGATGCACCACAGATTCAGCCGCATGGCTGGCAGTTATTCGCTTATCCCTATCTCAAAGGAGATTTTGAAACATCTGAACGGTAATCGTTTCTATTTCAGTCACTTAGCTAGCCGGACAGCAGGCACATCGTACATGAAACAGATGATTTCGCGACCTCTCCGCTGCATACTCGTTTCTAGGCGAGAGCAGTGTGGGGGTCGATTGTTTCTCTAGTGAAAAGGTTAAGCGTCTCTTGACAGAGGGGAGGCAGCAGTTGTTATCCTTGACGCTCTATGATGGGTGTTGTATCATAAATCAAAGAAACCTGAGCGACACAGAGGGCTTGATTCCACCTTCTGCCAATGAAAGGGGGGTGATAAACAGATGAACGACAGAGATAGGTTTGATAAATTCACCGAGCGAGCCAGAAAGGTTTTAAGCCTTGCTCAAGAAGAAGCCCAGCGCTTCCAACATAATTATATTGGTACGGAGCATCTCCTTCTAGGTTTGGTACGTGAAGGTGAAGGTGTAGCGGCCAAAGTTTTAGCCAATCTCGGCGTCGAGTTGAACAAAGTTCGTAGCGCCGTTGAATTTATCATTGGCCGAGGAGATCGTATTGTCCTAGGAGAGATTGGCCTGACTCCGCGTGCCAAGAAGGTAATCGAGCTTGCCGTCGATGAAGCTCGTCGCCTGAATCATCATTATATAGGGACAGAACATCTCCTGTTAGGATTGGTGCGTGAGGGTGAAGGAATTGCCGCTGGTGTCTTGGAAAGCCTGGGTGTCAACCTAGAGAAAGTACGGACGCAGACCATTCAAGTGCTCAGCCAGTCAGGCACGACACATGAGCGTGATGCCAAGCACTCTAAGACCCCCACCATTGACCAGATGGGAATTGATCTCACTGCTGCCGCTCGAGCAGGTACTCTTGATCCCGTCATCGGTCGTCATCAGGAGATTGAACGCGTTATCCAGATTCTCTCTCGGCGTAATAAGAATAATCCAGCCCTCATTGGCGAACCAGGTGTTGGTAAAACTGCGATTGTGGAAGGGCTTGCACAACGCCTTGTCTCTGGTGAGGTTCCAGAAACGTTGGCAGGTAAACGTTTGCTAACGCTCGATGTTGGCTCTCTGGTTGCTGGCACCAAGTACCGGGGTGAGTTCGAAGAGCGTTTGAAGAAAATTATCGAGGAAATCCGTAATAGCCGCGATTGTATTATCTTTATTGACGAAGTTCATACATTAGTTGGGGCTGGTGCTGCAGAAGGTGCTGTAGATGCAGCCAATATTCTCAAACCAGCTCTCGCTCGTGGCGAGTTGCAGTGTATTGGAGCCACAACGCTTGATGAGTACCGTAAGTACATTGAGCGTGATGCCGCCTTGCAGCGCCGCTTCCAAGAAGTGATCGTGCGTGAGCCCTCCGTTGAGGAGACAATAGAGATCCTCAAAGGGATACGTGAACGCTATGAGCAGCATCATCGCCTCATAATTGCTGACGAAGCTCTCAAGGCAGCAACTGATATGGCGAGTCGCTATATCACTGATCGCTTCATGCCGGATAAAGCCATCGATCTCATTGACGAAGCCGCCAGCCGCGTGCGTATGCAGAATTCGCTTGCACCTCTCAATCTCAAGGAGGCTATGAAGGGGCTAGAGTCTGTGCTCCGTGAGAAGGAAGCGGCTATTCAACAGCAGGAGTATGAGCTAGCGGCAGAGTTGCGCGATCGTGAGGTAAAATTGCGCGATCGTATCGCCAAGCTGGAGTCGGGTTGGCATCGTGAGCGTGGCAATGAGAAGCCTACAGTTGGCGAAGAGGAGATTGCCCAAATTGTCTCAATGTGGACCGGTATCCCAGTTATGCGCATTGCCCAGGAGGAGTCGCAACGGCTTCTACAGATGGAAGATGCTCTGCATGCTCGTGTTATCGGACAGAACGAGGCTATTGAGAAGATTGCACGTGCCGTTCGTCGCGCTCGTGCCGGTTTGAAAGATCCGAAACGCCCAATAGGCTCTTTCATCTTCATGGGGCCAACTGGTGTTGGTAAGACCGAGCTAGCCAAGGCTCTCGCCGAATTTATGTTCGGAAGCGAGGAGTCGCTAATCAAAATTGATATGTCCGAGTTCATGGAGCGCCATGCAGCGGCTCGTTTGGTTGGTGCACCTCCTGGATATGTCGGTTACGAGGAAGGCGGCCAGTTGACCGAAGCAGTACGTCGTAAGTCTTACAGTGTGATCCTGCTCGATGAAATTGAAAAGGCTCACCCTGATGTCTTCAACATGCTTCTCCAGATTCTTGAAGATGGCAAGTTGACTGATGCCAAAGGGCGTACGGTGGACTTTCGCAATACGATCATTATCATGACGTCAAATGTTGGTGCGGCCCTGCTCAATAAAGAGGCTTCTATGGGCTTCAAACAGTCGAAGGACAAAGCTAAGGCCAATCAAGCTGACTATGATAACATGAAGGGGAAGGTACTTGGTGAGCTGAAGAATACCTTCAAGCCAGAGTTCTTGAACCGTATTGACGAGGTCATTGTCTTCCATTCATTGCGCATGGAAGAGATGTATTCAATCGTTGATCTGTTGCTCAATCGTGTTCGTGTCCAGTTAACGGAGCAGCAAGTCGAGTTGGTCGTGCCGCAGGTCGCTAAAGACTTCCTGATTGATAAGGGCTTTGATCCTCAGTATGGTGCTCGCCCATTACGCCGCACTATCCAACGCATGGTTGAAGATCCTCTGGCAGAAGGCTTGTTGCAAGGCAAGTTCCATCCAGGTGATCTGATTGAGGCTAGTGTGGTTGATGATGATCTTGTCTTGCAAGTGCGTAATCGTATAGAGCAATTGCCACCGCCTGCAACACCCGAAGCAGCTCTTTCGGCTGGCGGTGAAAGTGGCGGAAGTACCGAAGCGTAATCGCGAATTCACAAGGGGCGTGAGCATTCACGCTCCTTTTTTTATCACAAGGAGGCTAGGCGTATCCTCGAAGAGGCTCATCCAAGTCAAAGTTGAATCTCATTGTTGCTAGGTCAGGCAGAAGGAATATATAATTGTTTTTGCTAAGAAAGGAAGCGATTCTGCTTGACCGTGTTGGTCTTGGACAAGTACAAGACTGTCAAGTGGATTCCACATACCAAATCTCATGGCAAAACTACGCGTAAAATATATCTGTCAACAATGTGGTGGTGAGCAGAGCAAGTGGATGGGCAAGTGTCCAGATTGTGGAACCTGGAATACGCTGGAGGAAGTACCAGATCTGCCTCAGACTCCTGCTCAGCAACGCCGCCCAAACATAATGACTCATTCGGAGCGGCCTCAGGGTACACTGCTACCCGTTGTCCTTCCAGAGATCAAACCGCTAATGCAGCCCCGCATCTCCGTTGGCTATACAGAGATGGATCGTGTGCTGGGGGGTGGATTAGTTCCTGGCTCATTGATCTTAATTGGTGGCGAACCGGGTATTGGAAAATCAACACTGCTCCTCCAAGTTTCTGGTGCTATTGCACGCGATGTTGGACCTGTGCTCTATGTATCAGGAGAAGAGTCAGTAGAACAGGTCAAGATGCGTGCCGAACGCTTGGATATTACTGGTGAGCGTCTCTATTTGCTTGCTACGACTGAACTAGACGCCATTACTGAGGCGGTCCAGCGTCTCAAACCGTCGCTAGTTGTTGCTGATTCGATCCAAACACTTGGGACTAGCTATCTAACAGCGGCACCAGGGAGTATTAGTCAAGTACGTGAATGTACAAATCAGTTGATGCATCTGGCGAAAGGCTTGCATATTCCTATTTTTATCATCGGGCATGTTACAAAAGAAGGGACAGTTGCTGGGCCAAAAGCATTAGAACATATTGTAGATGCTGTACTTTATCTTGAAGGTGAGCGCTATCACTCATATCGGCTGTTACGTGGCGTCAAGAATCGTTTTGGTGCAACACATGAAATTGGCGTATTTGAAATGCATGGTGAAGGCTTAGGGGAAGTTCTCAATCCATCGGCTATTTTTCTCTCAGATCGGGCGACCGGTGCTAGTGGTTCTGCTGTAGTTGTCAGCATGGAAGGGACACGTCCGCTGCTGGTAGAGGTTCAGGCTCTGGCAACGCCGAGCAACTTTGGCAATCCACGCTGTACTACTAACGGTATTGATCACAATCGGCTTCTGATGTTGTTAGCTGTCTTAACCAAACGTGTGGGACTGGCCGTTGGCAATCATGATGTCTATGCCAATGTTGTAGGGGGCTTTAGCTTGGAAGAGCCTTCTGTTGATCTAGGAGTGGCTGCGGCAATTGCTTCTAGCTACCGAGAGCGGCTGATTGCTCCAGATATGGTCTTGATCGGAGAAATTGGCCTCTCGGGTGAACTACGTGCTGTCAATCGTCTAGCCTTGCGTGTGCGAGAAGCAGCAAAACTTGGTTTTAAACGTTGTGTTGTGCCCAGCGCAGGTGGAGGTACAAGGGTCCAGAACGAGTTAGCGGAGGCTGGCTTGCCTGATGATTTCAAAGTGATTACTGCTAGTACGCTTGGAGTAGCTCTGGAAATTGTCTTAGAGCGCTGAGTCTTTTTACTGCTCCATTGGCACAAGAGCAGACTGCATCGATTGAGGATCTAGAAGTCTTACATAGTATGATCAATGTTGTCATTGATGTGGAGACAATTGAGGCAGCTAGACAGATCCTTGAAGGTGCTCATCGGGGCCAATAAAAAGGAGGTTGAGCGTGAGAATCCCTATTCTATCATAGAATAGGGATTCTTTATACTATTCTGTTAAATCAAATTGAAAGGGTAATAGGAATATGAGCGTAACAAAAATGATCACAACTATTGATTCCTACATAGCAAGGGTGTATACTGCATATCCGAGACCTGAAATAATCTTGAAAAGGTGAAGGGAGAGGTTGTAGACTGCCAGTATTAGGGAACCGCACATGCTCTCTCAGACGTTTTTAAAGTAGAAAGTTAGCCTTTCGCTCAGTATTCATGAGAGTAATAGTACTAGCGGCGAATGTTTTTAGACAATGTTATAGTTTAACAGGCGCGTTCTTTGTTTAGCTTAGTAGGGCAAGCGACACCGTTTTTGCAATTATTCTGTCTATTCTTATATTCATCACTGACTAGCCCACTTGCTAGCATATTACGCGCCTCTTGAGGAATTTTGCGCTTTTATGGTGCATAACTGCTTTGGAGGATGCAGGGATGTCTATTAACACGATTTTCCGTATAGGAGGGGCTCTTGTTGCTATTGGAACATTTGTTATTATAGCCCTATTCAAGAGTTCTTCACTTCTGCCGATTCAGTATGATGTAGCGTTTGCTGCTGCCAGTGCAATCGTAGCTTTTATTATAACACCTTATATAACTGTGATTCCATTTATATGGGTGCGTGATAAAATTCGTGTTGCAGCAGCTAGTGATCTAGTTGCTGCTGTGATAGGGTTGTTGATTGGATTGATTCTCTCAGCTCTTTTCGCTATTCCCTTACAGTATTTGCCAGCTCCTTTTGGCCAGTTAGCTCCTTTTATCGCTGCTGTTGTTATTGGCTATCTGGGGCTGACTGCAGCTGTTCAGCGTAAGAGCGATATTGCGCATCTTTTCCAGAGTTCTCTGCTACGCAGGGGACGTGAGCGCGATGAGGAGCGAGAACGAGAACGTAGCAAGAAGCGTGAGCCAGAGAAGGAACAGACAGCACCGCTGACGGAACCAAAGATACAAATTCTCCTTGATACCAGTACAATTATTGATGGACGTATTGCTGATATCAGCCAAACGGGTTTTGTGATGGGCACGCTTGTGGTTCCTCGCTTCATCCTCAATGAACTCCAGCGTATTGCGGATTCAGCCGATACGATGCGTCGCAACCGTGGGCGTCGTGGACTTGAGATTCTCAACCGTTTGCAGAAAGATGCTACGGTCCCCATCGATATTATCGATACCGATATTGAAGGTATCGCAGATGTTGATGGAAAACTTGTGAAATTGGCGCGTGATTTGCATTGCCCAATCATTACCAACGATTTTAATCTTAACCGGGTTGCTGAACTGCAGGGGGTTAAAGTTCTCAATATTAATGAACTGGCCAACGCTATCAAGCCGGTCCTGCTGCCAGGAGAAGAGATTCAGATTAAGATCATGCAGGATGGCAAAGAACTGGGTCAGGGGGTCGGGTACCTGGATGATGGTACAATGATCGTCGTAGAAAATGGCCGTCAGTTTATGAATAGCACGATTGAGGTCACGGTAACGCGTGTCCTGCAAACGGTTGCTGGGCGGATGATTTTTGCTCATCCCAAACAGGTGGCTAGTGCTACACAACTGCAGCAAACTCCTAGTAAACAGAAATAATTGATGATGCCTTCTTTGGGCTTTTTACCTGTTTGACTTGCTTAGGGAGACAGGGTCTAAAAAAGGGACAACTTCCGGCTTTTGGTCTAGTGAAGTTGTCCCTTTTTCCCTCTAGAGAAAATACGCGCGTTTGGCTATTCTGAGTGGGGTTACTTGTCTGGAGAAAGTGGCTGGGCTGTTGTGTTTTGTTGCAATGAAATGATGAAGAAAGATATGCTATCGGTGAAAAAAGAGAACGAACGGTTCATGATCGTCTGCTTATATATTCTCGCAATATGTTTGCGCTGGACATTATTTAGTATTCATACCTGGGACTATGATAAATATTTCAGTGCGTGGTATGATTTTATTCATTATTATGGAGGGTTTGCAGCACTTAAATATAATTTTGCCAATTATAATGTTTCTTACTTTTATCTGCTTGCAATTGGTACGTACATTCCTTTACCAAAGATCGTCATTATTAAATTAATACCAGTATGCTTCGATGCATTGGTAGCGCTCTTTGTCTATCTGATCACCAGACTGAAGTATGAAGATTCCTACCTGCCAACCCTTGCGTCACTGGTTGTACTATTTACTCCGACAGTGTTTCTAACAAGTGCTCTATGGGGCCAGTTTGAGAGTATTTATGGGTCACTCTCTCTTGCTAGTCTCTATTTTTTATTACGCAAACAGCCCATTTGGGCTTTGGTTTTGTTTGGATTAGCTGTCTCTTTCAAACCACAAGCTCTTCTCTTATTTCCGCTTTTCCTTGTTTTATGTGTTGCAGGGCAAATACGTAAAAGGTATTTTTTGATGATCCCGATGGTTTATCTTATCACTATCTTGCCTGCTTGTTTGATTGGTAGAGGTTTTATAGATGTACTTACTACTTATCGTTCGCGGACAGACAATCCGGGGCACGCGCTCAATTTAAATGCTCCCAATATCTTCCAGTGGTTGCCAATGGGCCCGTATGCTTCTTGGGAAAGTGCTGGCATTATCCTCGCAATGTCTGGAGCAGGAATACTCAGTTTTGTAGTACTGGCTGGCCGGAGAAGAATTACGGATGAGGTCATACTAAAGTTAGCGCTTGTTTTTGTGTTAGTAGTGCCTTTTCTTCTACCAGAAATGCATGAGAGATATTTTTATCTTGCTGATATTATCTCTATAGTATATGCATTTTATTTTCCAAAGTATTTTTATATAACAATATTAATACAAATATCTTCTTTGATTAGCTATAGTCCATATTTAAATGGGTATGCTGTGATAAACTTAAAATATATTGCATTTCTAGTTTTAGTGGCAATAACTGTTACTATCCTGGATTTAGTAAAAACTCTGTATGAAGATAGAGATGCATCATCTGGAATGATCCAAGATCCTCCACAAGATGCATCTTCCATCTATGATGCCTCAGA
>CBJMBI010000030.1:0-16272 GCA_966427955.1 uncultured Ktedonobacterales bacterium | reverse complement strand
AAAATGACCGTGCACGGGCCTTTTATCGCCGCTGTGGCTGGCATCCCGCTCAAGAGATCTGGCACATGGATCTAACCACAAACTCGCTTCACTCATGATTTGGCAAAAATAGCTATTATACTTGGTAGACCTTCAAATTAGTATAGGCCACATCAGCGCTCTGATTCCGATTATCTGTACTCGCTTGCAAACCAATATAGCCTGCATCAGGAAAGGTCGCATTTTGCACAACGGTAAGAAATCCACCATTGGCATAGAGTTTCAAAGTGTTACCTTGTACAATCACTTCCAGCGTATTATTCACACCAAAACCCTTATTTAGAGCAGATGAAGCTGTCCAATCTTGCAAAGTTGTCCTACCCTGAGTAAAATCAGAAGAGCTTGAAAGCCTGTATTCACCCTTGCTGTCTACTTCGAACAGATAACCAGAATTAACACCCTGGTTATTGGCACGCAAAAACAGCCCACCTGATTGTCCACTTACTATCCGCATATCAACTTTGACTGTGGAATCCTGGAACTGTTGTCCTGATTGATAACAACCCTGCAAGCCGCTTGCTGCTCCAGACTTTACCATCACATGATAGCCATCTTGCTGAAAAGTGCAAGCATTCTTTTTACTATCCCAACCACTCATTTGGTTTGCATCTTGAGGATCACTGAAAGGATCACTATAAATAAGCGGTCCAGCCATTGCAGTCTGAATAACATTAGCTGTTGCAGATGCAATAGCGTTTGCTTGTGCAGTTGCCGTTGCCAAGGCTTGCACAGTCGCCGTTGCCAAGGCTTGCACAGTCGCCGTTGCATTAGCCTGCATTGTTGCCGTTGCCAAAGCTTGCACAGTCGCTGTTGCATTTTGAGCTTGCTGCGTCGCCGTCATATTAGCTACTGACTGAGCCGTTGCTGCAAAATTTTGCATTGCTTGAGCAGTTGCCAGTGCATGAGCCCTATCTGCAGATTGACGAGAGGATTGTGTAGCCATCACATAGATTGCCGGTATCAGTACAGCTAGTAGAGCAAGTACAGCCATCATAGTAACAATGATTGTCCGCATGTTAGTAGACGAGCGTCGCCCTCTATTTGGCGGCGAGAACTTTGGCGTATAGGCAGACTGCAGGTGACTGAGTGATCCTCCAGGATAGATACTCGTGGATTTGGCGGCGGGTAAAGATCCAGTGATAAGAGGTGAAAGAGACCCGTTTTTCAACTGCGTAAAATGCTGAGTATCCTGAACATATCCACCAGAAACAGCAACCATTGTTTGGTCCCACGGCGGCTCAGCCAACTGCTCTTCAGGAAGCCGCTGTTTAGCTGCATGACAGAAAGCTTCGGCCAATTTGGTAGCACTCTCATAGCGCAGCTCAGGTCGTTTCTCCAACGCCTTGTAAATCACGCGTTCGACCCCACGAGAGAGCGTTGGCACAATGCTACGTGGTGAAGGGGGACGTTTGCTCACATGCATAGCAATGACAGCAATCTGGTTCTCGCCCCTAAAAGGTAATACTCCTGTTACCATTTCAAAGAGTAAGACTCCAAGGGAGTAAAGATCACTACCAACATTAGCACGTTGATCATTTTCTACCAACTCGGGAGCTAAATAGTCCACAGTTCCCATAATATTACCAGTGCTAGTCAGTTGTGTCAAATCAGTAGAAGCATGTGCAATACCAAAATCAGAGAGATAACAGCGGCCATTGCCATCCAACAATATATTAGATGATTTGATATCGCGATGGATAATTCCTTGCCCATGGATGTAGTCAAGAGCATCGGCAATATCACTTAGATATCGACAAGCTTCGGAAGGAGGGAGAGGATTATTTCGGATACGTGCACGTAATGTCCCACCTTCCATAAGAGGCATAACAATGTAGTAAATATTGGCTCCGTCCAACATGATTGAACCGGCATCATAGATCGGTATTAAGTGTGCATTGCTCAAGGATGACATTAAGTGTGCTTCTCGGATAAAGCGACGCAGCAGATTCTCATCTTCACGCTTGAATACCTTGACTGCCACTTCACGGTTAAAATGGGAATCATAACCCAGGTACACATTGGCCATCCCACCCTTACCCATGAGCCTCTTCAAATTGTAATGGTCAAGAGTTTTTCCTTCCAAGTCTGACATATAGAGATCTCCAATAGCAAAAAGGTGGCACAACCACTACTATATCATGCAATGCAATGGCATCTCATCTATCTATTAGGCTACTTAAACTTTGACATAAAGATGTGATCCATCATCATAGCGGTACACTGGGTTTCCCGCTCGGAAGATTAAGCTCCCTTTCTCCAGCGACAGCCAGATCATCACACGCGTGCCTACAGCAAGATGAGGCAATGCATAGTGCCAGTGATCCAGCGCAGCCGGGCCAATCACCGAGAGAAGCCAAGCACCTCGATCAGTTCTAATCGTATTTGGCATAAGATCCTGACACAGGGTTGCATTGTCGTCGTGTATATTATCAACCTGGAAATCGCAGACGGGCAGCACCATCCCATTTAGTCTGGCTTTAGGATCTGCATAAGGATAGTTGTCAAAACCAGAGACAGCTTTGCGAGCAAGCATAGCCTGCGCCCATACCCAGGAACCAACACGAATCGATAGCATAGTCTTGACTGTAAGATAAACCTGCGTATGCGGATTTACCCGCACCAGGAGCCTACAACCATTGGAACAATCAGGTCCCTGCTGCTCATGGTTAGGAACGTAGATTAGAGGTGTCGGCACTACCTGTTGTGACGTTGGAGATTCGATCTTTAAGACGATGCCACCTAAAGCAACCAGGGGATACTGCGGAAAGAGTGAGAGAACTAGACCTGGCTGTAATGTGTTACAATCCTGACCCAGCGTACTATTGAGCGCCTGGACCGTTGCAGGATTAGCATCGCTGAACACTTCTCCTGCCGCTATCATGTTCATCTGACTTTCTAGAATACTATCACAAGATTCGCCTGTTTGTACGGTATAGAGTATTGAACCCACCTGAGGCAATGTGCTAAGAAACGATGGCGGGGGTGTTGAAATAACAGATGAGTCTGTATCAGATAGTTTATAGAAAAGCTGCGTTACTGATGGCAGCATCTTTCCTCCCATACGAAAGGTATACAGAAAAGTTGCAAGAGCCACAGTTACTAGCAAAGGAACGATAATGAGTAATTGCCAGGGAAAACGTGTTGCCATCCGCAGCATTCCTCTAGGTGTATTTCTTGGATGAATACGACGAGCCATCACCAACTCCCAATCTAAACTAATTTTATCCTCAAAAATTATAGCAGGAAACACAGGTATAAACATGAAATTTAGTACTTTGATGGCTCATTCAGAAACACTGATTTTCTAACATGAGAGGATTGTCCCTAGTTGTCCTCTAGATGTCGGGCTTTGTCTCTAGCAAAAACTCCTCTTATCCGGTACCATAGACTACTAGTGAAAAGTATTTTGAATAAGGACAGGAAACGTCTCACACGTATGAAGAATGAGAGCAGAAGCAAGAGGCTGGAGAGCACAGTAGAAACCAGCCAGCACTCTAAATCTGGTAGCCAAATACATGCGAAATTATCTTTGCCGGATCTTATAACCCAGAGCCAACGGTTCGATCTTCTCATTTTGTTGGCCATCTCGCTGATCGTGCGGACTATAGTGGCAAGATCTGTCCTTCAACCAAGCTATGCTGATGCAGCCTATTACTTTGATGTCGCCAAAAATTTGGCCACTGGGCATGGATTTCTTGAAGATTTTATCTACACCTATCTCACTCCAGCAAAGAGCGTTATCCATCCTAGCAATTTTTACTGGATGCCACTGACCTCGATTATTATGGCCCCATTCCTAGCCTTGTTTGGAACAAGCTGGCAGGTAGCTCAGATTCCGATGATCCTACTCTCGGCCACCCTGCCACTATTGGCCTACTGGATCGGGTGGGATCTTTTTCAGAGTCGGCGTTATGCACTTGCCATGGCTTTGTTCATGGTTTTTGAGGGACCCCTCTATTCCCTTTATTTTGCTACTACCGACTGCTTTGCCCTGTATAGCTGGGTTGGTTTACTTGCATTGATTGCGATGTATCAAGGCTGGCGAGGACATCCTTGGTGCTTTGCTCTAGCAGGGATTCCCATTGGACTAGCCCACCTCACTCGTGCTGATGGGGAATTACTGCTCATTGTTGGGGTTCTTGTCTGGCTCTGTTCGCACAAAGTGAAAGATGGCAAAGGCAATCCCCTTTGGACATCAAACCACCATTCTAAGCTCCATCCAATTCCTTGGCAGGCACTCCTGGGCATGTTCATTTGCTATCTCTGGACTATGGCTCCCTGGTTTCTTCGTAATATAGCCCTCATTGGCTCCCCACTGCCTAACTGGGGCACTATGACGATTTGGCTTACTAGCTATGAAGACTTCTTCAGCTTTCACAAAATAATCTCTCCTCAGGCCTATTTTTCCTGGGGATTAGCCAATATCTTCGGGTCAAAGCTGATAGCATTGGCTTTTAATTTGCTTATGCTCTTTGGAGCGGTCTATATTCCTCTTCCATTTGCCATTCTTGGAATGTGGATTGAGCGAAAACGTGCCGAACTCTTACCTTTTCTTGTCTACCTTATCTTGCTCTATACGATTCTAGCGCTCGTTTTTACCTTTCCAACGATGCATGGGAGTTTCTTTCATTCGCTAACAGCAGTTCTTCCCATCCTACATGGATGGTCCATTGTTGGTATGGACGCAACTATTGATTATATAAGTAATTGGTTTAGTAAAGTGCAAAAAAATCCAAAAGGGGGGAAATACTCCTCTCTGGCGAAAGGACTAGCTAACTTCTTTGGACCAAGAGCATCTAAACAGAGTGAGAAGGATCATCAACTTTCTCCCAAAGAGAAAGACCTGATGTGTCTTTCTATTGCCATACTAGCAGCAATAGTTGTATTGGTAGAAACAATTCTTACTATAGCTCCTGCCTGGAGGCACGATAATCTCCTCTACCAGAAAGTGGGGCAGGTCGTCGCCAGCGACTATAGAGCACAGAGTGTTGTCCCTACGCGTAATCAACCAATTGTCATGGTTGCTGATGCTGCAGATTATTACTATGCAACTGATCAACATGCAGTCCTATTACCAACTCAGAACCTTGCAACTATACTCGAGGCAGCACAGAGCCACTCGGTCTCTTACATTCTATTTACGCCAAATCAAGGCACTGAGGAACGTCAACTCGAACAGACAACTCTCACCAATAGCAGGCTCAAACTCATTTGGGCTTCACCTTCAGGAAAGCTTTACCGCTTCCTTTTGGATTAAAATCTACGCTTTTCTCTTTGTATTAGCATGGATTGCACGCAATACACGTTCAGGCGTCAAAGGAATATGATACACTCGCACTCCCAACGCATTCACTATGGCATTGGCAATAGCAGGAGCAACCCCATACAAAGGAAGAGTTGCCACCAATTTTGCTCCAAAAGGCACGGAAGCATCATCAGTCCCGACTAGATATACTTGCATCTCTGGCATATCTGGTGCAGCATGGATGCGATAATCACTTAGATTAGCTGTGAGCAAAGCTCCCTGCTGATCATAGAGTAGCTCCTCACAAAGGGCAGCTCCCAATGCTTGCGCTACGCTTCCTTGAATCTGACCTTCAATGATCAACGAATTCATAGCACAACCCACATCGACCGCTGTAATCACATTGAGAACCTGCACACTTCCCGTTTCAGTATCAACCTCAACCTCTACTCCCTGCGCTGCAAAAGTGGCTGGAGTTTGTTGCACTTTCCAAGAAGCAGCTGTCATCAGCTGTCGGCCATCGTTGTACAGTGCATAAGCAGCAACCTGCTCAATTAACATTTGTTGACCATTTGGCTCGCTAATAAGGCCATTGCTAATCTTCAATACTTCGGGGAGTGTATTGAGCATACGACCAGCTACAGCTAGGATCTGACGGCGCATCTGCTCACTTGCTTTACGCGTTGCGCCACTAGCTGCATAGAAAGCAGTAACTGCATCCGTACTGCTAGCAAACAGCGTGAAGTCAGTCTTAGAAGAGTGAATAACGATATTAGCTAGCGGTACGCCTAGAACTTCAGCAGCAATTTGCGCAATCATTGTTGGAGTTCCACTGCCGTCAGCAGCAGTACTGATAAAGATATCAAATGAGCCATCTTCATTGAGCTTGATCATAGCCCCACTACTATTTGCCTGCCCACCAGGATTCTCCTGCATTGCCAGTGCTACCCCGACGCCACGCCGGAAACGGCCTTGTTTAGCTACAGCAAGCCTGCGCTTGCCTGCCCAACTCAACTTCTCTTCAACAACTTTCAAACATGTTGGCAAACCACAACTTTCGATACGAGTCTCCTGTTTGCCTAGCAGTGAATTATAGCCCATTTTAGATGTATCGCCAGTCTTGATCCAATTTTTGCGACGCAGATCTAGAGCATCCATTCCCAAGCGCTCGGCAATTTCATCCATATGACATTCTAATGCAAAAAATTCTTGAAATAAGCCATTGCCACAAAATGCTCCAGCAGGAGCGAAATTGGTGTAGACTATTTCTGCCGCAAAACGCATATGTTGGCAATTATAGAGCGTAAGTGCAGGAACCAAGGTATCATGCTGGGTAATCAATGGATGTGTGCCATAAGCTCCAGTACTAGCAAGAAGAACCATTTGATTAGCAATGATAGTCCCATCACGGAGCAGACCTGTTTTCATACGCAAAATATGCGATGAGTATACACGACTCGAGAACTCTTCCTTGCGGGTATAAGCTAAAGTGACGGGACGGCGTGTGACTAGAGTCAGCAGAGCACAGAGGTCCTCCAACAAGAGTTCCTGTCTACCCCCAGCAGACCCACTTGTTTCTGTAGAGATGACACGGATACGGCGCGCTGGTAAATCGAGAATACGAGCCAGCACACGCCGTACATAATGAGGAGCCTGACAGTTCGTTCGTACGACAAGGCAATCATTCTCATCAAAATAGGTTACTACCGTATGATTTTCCAGTGGGACTTGCTGACTTGGAGAAACGAAATACTCACCCTCTACAATCAGATCGGCTTGCGCAAAGCCTTGCTCTACACTACCAACCTCTGAGCGGATATGGGCTGCTATATTACGTGCAGAGTCAAAAATACCAGATGACTCTTTCTCAGGATGTAGACGAGGAGCACTGGGCTCCAATGCATGACGCGGATGAAGGACAGCCGGCAAAACTTCGTATCCAACCTTGATCAGCTTAAGTGCTTGCTCTGCAACCTCTGGAGTCTCAGCTGCAACCACAGCTACTCGGTCACCAACATAGCGAAGGATGAAATCCAAGCAATAGCGGTCTTGCAAGGGTGTTATAGACGGCGGACATTCCACACTAGAGTAGGCAACACGTGATACATCTTTATAAGTTAATACTGCATGTACTCCTGATAAGGCTTTAGCTTCAGAAATATCGATATTAGTGATAATAGCATGAGCATGGGGAGAGGGAAGAATGCGTGCATATAACATACCTTGTAAGTTGATATCACCAGCAAAAGTTGGCTTTCCCGTAGCCAGTTTAACCGCATTCAGAGGATGGAAAGGCTTGCCAACAACCTGAAACTGCTGATCAATGGATATAATGGCAGTAGGAGATTGGCTCCCCACCTTTACTGCTGCAAGTTGGACTGTACCGCCAACAGTACTACTGGCAAGAGCTGGCAAAAGTTTCCCCTGCTCAACTTCCTGCTCTTCCACATGCTTCATCATGTTATATCGCAGAGCCTCTACCTTTTCGCCACGCATCAATGCAGCAGCTTGTAATACAGCTCGCACAGGCTTCTCATAGCCACCACAACGGCAGAGATTGCCTGAAAGGGCATCACGTACCTCATCCTTAGTTGGAGAAGGATTACGCTTGAGTAAAGCATATGCAGAAAGAAGCATACCAGGGCTACAGAAACCACATTGTACTGCTCCAACCTCAATAAAAGCTTCCTGCAATGGATGGAGCTTGTTCGCAACACCCAGGCCTTCAACAGTCATCAACTCGCACCCACCAGCCTGAGCAGCCAGCATCACACAACTTGGGCGTGGAACTCCCTCTACGAGCACAGTACAAGCACCACATTCACCAGTCTCACAGCCACTCTTCACACTCGCATAGCCCTCACGTCGCAATAAAGTCAGCAACGACTCATTTGGAGCAGCATTTAGACTCTCAATCACTCCATTGATACGTAGTTCCAGTTCCATGCACTACAAGTCCCTTTCTGAGGAAACCACGCCCCGCCACTGCGAGACATTGATCGCTTCTTCAAGCACGTTATAAACCAGATTCATTCCACTGACCCGCCGATAGGCACTGCTCACACGACTATCAGAGGGAGGACGAATTTCGGCCATGCCAGCACGTAACGCAGCTAACAAGGCTTGACTATTGAGAGGATCGACAGGCTGACCTTCTAAATGCCGTTCAATTAAGCGCAAGCGAACGGGCTCCATATTGACACCACCGATAGCCAGACGTACCTTTTGATAGATGCCCTGATCAATTTCAACCATAGCTGCAGCATTAAGAAGGGCTGCATCCGTCGCTGTACGTCCAATACGCATCAGAGATGTACCAGAATTAGGTCCCAAATGAGGCACTACCACTTCGATAATCAGTTCTCGCGCACGTTGCATCAGAAAAAAATCGCTACAAGGAATATACCGCTCTTGCTTTCCCTTAAACATAATCTTTGGCGCAATAAAACCGGGGCGCTCGAACGATTCCCCTTTCAATCCCACATGCGTTTGTGACCCCGAACGTACCACCACCTCAGCTTCTAGAGCGACCAGAGCTGTGAGTAGATCGGCCTGCGAAGCAACTCCAGCTCCCAATGTACCCCCTATCGTTGCACAGTTGCGAATCAAGCGAGAAGATGATGAAACAAGCGCAGAACGTGCCAGTAGTCCCATCGCAAACTCTTTTAGCAAAGAAGAATCAGCCATGCTTTGCAATGTTGTCATAGCACCAATATGAATACCACGTCTATCCTCAGAAATATATGCTAGCCCAAGGTCACGCAGATCAACAACAGCTTCTATACTGTCATCCTGCAAACCCAGCAGATAAGTCCCACCGGCTAGCGGCACCGTCTTCATATCAAGACGCGCCAAAAGTAAAAGAGCATCATCAATATGCTCGGCCCAATGATATTCAGCAAGCTTTAATAGCATGTATCTTCCCTGTGTAGAGGTTGAAGAGTGAAAGTTTCCACACCGATTAAACTCCGACAAACCTGCTCCGAAACATTCCAATCTTACTTGACATTACCATATTTTGAGCACCAGGGCACTACTTCATAGATGAATAGTACCATCGGCTAATAGCACCACTTCTCTGTTTCTAGAAGGTTTTCCATTCAGGATATCATCTATCAAAATCTATCCCAAATGGACCATGATTTCGTATACCATATAGGTCATAGACCATTTATAGTCAGGCAAGGTCACTGAAAGGGATTGTGATGAACAACTTAGGATCAACATTAGCAAAAATTATGGTTTTTGCAGGTGGGGCATTTGCTGGCGCATTACTGACCGAATGGCTTGATAAATTAGTAGCTTCGCGAGCAGAAGAGCAGCTAGAATACGATAAAAGCCATTATGCTCAGGGATTGAAACCACACTCTCATCCGGCTTCTGATCAAGACTATCAGAAATCAGAGTAAGTTAAGAGATAACACTTGTTTTTGGCGGCATGGAGGAACAAAGAGGTTGGATTGGGAGGCTGATGAAACTAGGCAGGGAGCATTCACTCCCCGCCTTTTCAAAGTGACAAAATGCTTCCACATGCTCTCTAGTAGCAAAATGATATTACGCAACAATAGTATCACCACAAGGAAGCAGGTTTGAGGGCAGGCCTGCCAATGTTACATTAGGTTTTGAAGTTGTTCGATGCAAAGACTGAATGGTATCTTCTAGACGATCCAATACCCTGTCAATTTCTTCACGACCAATATTCAGCGGCGGCTCAATACGCACAACAAGGGAATTGTTGAGCATACCAGAAATGAGTACCCCACGCTTGAAGAGACCAGCGGCGATTTCATAACCGATTGCATCATTGACGAAATGCATGCCAATAAGCAGGCCTTTCCCGGTGATATCTCTATAGATATCAGGATAGCGTGCAGCTATTATCTTCAATTGATCTATGAAGTATTTACCATTCTCTTCAGCTTGTTCCACCAAATTCTCTTGTAATGTCACATTAATCGCTGCAATAGCAGCGGCACAAGCAATGGGATTGCCGCCCGTCGTTGAACTATGAATATCGGGATGGCTGTTCAACACACTCCAGATTTTGGGTGTAGACATAAAAGCACCGATAGGCATGACGCCTCCACCAAGCGCTTTGGCTGAAGTAATGATATCGGGCACAACATTCCAATGGTCAACCCCCCACAGTTTTCCAGTGCGTCCCATTCCGGTCTGTACTTCGTCTGCAATCAAGAGAACCTCATATTCATCACAGAGCTGACGCAGACGTGGCCAGAAATCATCTGGCGGAACAATCGCCCCCGCTTCACCCTGGATTGGTTCCATGACGATAGCCGCAATATCATTGCCAACTTCGCGGGCAATTTGTAATTGCTGCTCAACCGCATCAGCATTGCCAAAAGGAACATGGTAGACATTACTATACAATGGCATAACTGGACGGCGAAAAGCTGCTTTTCCAGAAAGTGCAAGTGACCCCGTGGTTTTTCCGTGGAAGCCACGTACCGCAACGATAAAGCCGCTTTTACGCGTATAAAGCTTTGCTAACTTCATAGCTCCTTCAACAGCTTCAGTTCCACTTGATACGAAGAAGCTATATTGAATATTACCAGGTGTGATTTCTGCTAGCAGGTGTGCCAGCATACCACGTGGAGGATCAAGCAATTCTTGCGTAGGTAGAGGACTCTTCTGTAATTGTGCTTGTACGGCCCCGACGACTTTGGGATGCGCCCAGCCCAAGTTGAATAGACCAAAGCCACCCAGGCAGTCGATAAATTCTCGTCCCAGTACATCCTTAAAAGTCGCGCCATGACCAGTCCATTCAACAGCAGCAAAATCTCCAGCTTCAGCAACCGATTTGCGGTATTCAATAAATCCACTATTGAAATACCGGGCAAAATTGGTGACTGATGTCTCAATCAACCATTCGGCTTCGCTTCTGCTCAACTGTGTCTTGTGAATAAAGTCGAGATAGCGCTGTGAGTCGTTCAGGGCCTGGAGTAATCCATCAGTACCCATATAAAGTCCTTTCCACTAATGTGGACTTGGCCAAAGATCATCCCATACTCGATCCACATCATCGAGCGACAATCAGCCGGCAATCAGTTAGCAAACCATCATTCAATGATGACCTGTCATCTGATCCTATGGGCATAATCAACTTATCCCAATGGATAAGCAAGATGAAAATGCAGGATACTTGTCAGAAAGAAAAAGATGCCGGTAACGTAGAAACATTTCTACTATGCATACACGGGACAAGCATATACAAGAACTGCCAGATTAATTTTGCCGAAGCTCAAGGAGGAAGAGTTCAGGGGTAGCAAGTGGACAGATGAAACCCACAAAACACATGGTATTTTGCAATGGATCGATCTTTGCCTTTGACATATGGGCTTATTGTTTCCATAAAGACACCACTCTTTAATAGAGAACCTGGTACAACTGCCAAAGTTCCTACTATAGAGTGTAGCTTATTCTTTGCAATAAAGCAAGGGTCATTTGTTTAGAGCGAAGAGTGACTACGAAGAGGATGCGCAGGTACGCGTAAGATTTATTGAGACCTGACTCAGAGAATTTCCACTTGTCTGAGTAAGAAGAGAAATGGCTGCTTGATTAGGGTCAACCATGAGACTCTTCATAGAAGAAAGCTTGCTCACCGAAGCATATTGCTTAGTATATTGCAATGGAGAAGCAACAGCAGCACCTCCCACTGCCTGAGTAGGAAGTACAGGAAAAAGATCAGTCACTACCACTCCGTTTGCTCCGGAAGTGCTAGCAGCATTGTTTGGAATATATTGGAACTGTATAATACGATGATTCAAGTTATCGACCACAAAGAGGTACATAGCTTCTTTTATTGACCCAGAGGCCAAGAGCGTTGCTCCTGTGATATTGGCAAAAGGCTGCTGGATTTCTCCTGAGGACGGTGAACTTGGAACAACGAGAGGAGTATTCCATTGAAAATCCTGCGGATCTACTCCCACAGGTGTTGCAATAGCACGTGGCAACGGGATCTCCACTGCGGATGACTGATTTGAACCATTGCCACCACTCAACACTAGGCTTTTTATATGACCATCCTGTGTTAACAAAAACAACTGTTGATTGGAAAATGCCGCTGCACTCACCAGAGGTAGTGAAACAGAAATTTGTACACGTTGTGGATCATCTGTGAAGTGATCGGTATTATAGCTCAAAATATCCAGAGTGGACGCGTTGTTTGCCGCCAAGAAGATATAGACGTCGGAGTTCCAGACAGTGATCAGCTTGGGGTGTTCACCGTTTCGCATGAACTTTGCATCAATGGCACGAGGAGAATTGCTCTCATCCATTAAAGTTCCGTCTTGGCCCGGCTTATACATATGCAGAGCATAGCTTCCCTGACCGAGCTGCTTTGTCACCACAAAGAGATGCTGCCCATTACTGGCAAGCAAAAATGGGATCTCGCCCAAAGATTCGTTCATCTCCGGGTTCTTTTGTCCATCAAGTAAGTGGAGGCTCGAATTACCCGCCAGCAGATACGAAGTAACCGTCTGACCTTGGAGAACTGATGTCAACACTGGAGATTGCCAACCGGTACCAGTCAGATTCAGCGTACTTGTATTAGTTATTGTATTACACAAAGAATTTATTGATGCATTCTGATTATAGTTGGTAATTGCTTGTTTTCCCTTGTTTTGAAGATTGTTCTGCAAGGCGACAAATCTGTCCGACTGTGAGCCTACCAGGAAGGGACTCTGGAGACTGCGCAAATCATTCTGAGCAACCACGAGCTTCTGAAGAGCATCTACAGCATCTTTCTCGGGATTAGCCTGACTGATCAAAGCAGTAGCTTGATCAAGTTTCTGGCTAGCATCTGTTTGTAAATGCCAAAAATAGTATGCGCCACCAGTAAAAAGAGTAATCACAAAAACTATTGAGAGCGCTAATGTTGAATAGAGAAGATGATTGCGCTTGCTAGCCCCACCTAATGAAGGGAAAATAGGCAACGGATCTTCTGAGTGATTTAAGTGTATCAAAGGTTTTTGCTTCCCACCGACCTTCGGTAGGGATTCATTTGATTTCACAAGGGAACTAGATAGAGATTGTTCAACAATGGTTGGGGTTCTTACTTTTTCTGGCAAAGAGGATACAGCTGGATGTGAGTGTGATATAACCTCAGGAGTTGGAGACACAGACTTCACTGATGAAGTAGAAGGACTTAATGCATGAGTCACTTGGTCTAGTATCTGGGAGGTAGGGGCAACAGACCCCGCAGATATAACGGGATGTGCAACTATGGAAGGTGATACCGAATCTAGCCTGTGCCGTTCATACGTTTGCTCTAATACAGCAGCAAATGTTTGCACATTCCCAAAGCGCTCTTTGGGATCTTTAGCCAGTGCCTTCATGACTACCTGCTCAACCTCGGGTGATAGGTCTGAAACTTTTTCACACAGTGAAGCAGGAGCAGTAACCATTTGCTGAACCGCAACCTCCACAGGCGTACCGTTAAAGGGACGATCTCCACAAAGCCACTCATAAACGATAATCGCTAGAGCGTATTGATCGCTAGCCACATCCGGTTTTCCTTGTACTTGTTCGGGGGCCATATACGCAACCGTCCCAGCCATCTCTACCAGACTTCTTGAACGTGAACTACGAGCAATAGTGGCAATGCCAAAATCGCTCACAAGCACCTCGCCTTGTGCTCCCACCAAGAGGTTCTCTGGTTTGATATCACGATGGATAAGGCGCTCATCATGAGCATATTGCAATGCACTGGCAATCTGCTCAATATAAGTAACAATCGAAGCGAGAGGAAGGCGTGTCCCCTTAGGATGACGTTGCCTTAGTGTGCCATGGGGAGCATAATCCATCACAATAAATGGCACATGATTATCTATACCAAAATCGCGTACTTGTATAATGTGAGGATGCTTCAGCCGAACGGAGCGTGCCTCATTGAGAAAACTTTGAAGGTCGCTATCTGCCAATCGTGGCAACACTTTGACTGCAACCTGATCCTTACGGTAGACATGCTCAGCCAGATAGACTTCACCAAAGCTGCCAGTTCCCAGTAAGCGAATAAGCTGATAGCTGTCTAGCCGCTGTCCCACACGATCGGTCATAATTTCCCCCTTTTTAGGGAACTTCACTATCAAACATAAACGATTGTATATGTCTATATGCAGCATGTCAAGTTGATGAGCATTTACAGGGAGTTTTTCTCCAATACATGTTAAGGTGTTATTCTCAGAGAGTGTTAGCTTTGGGCCATTGAGCCGATATAGGAAAGGAGAAGCAGCCCATGTCAAATACATGCGGCGCGAAATGGTGAATGGGATCTTCTACGTACTACGTAGTAGCTGGACGTTCTGATTGATGCCGCATGACTTGCCAGCCTGGGGAACGGTCTATGACTACTTTCGCCTGTGGCAAAAGCAAGGCGTTTGGCATCAGGTGTTAGAAATCCTTTGCAAACGGAAGCAAAAAAAACGAGCAATTGTCGGTTCCACCCTAAAGAAAAAGCAACAGGCCCGATAAGACGGGCCTGCTCTCAGGTAGTATATTCCCCATTAATCCTGACATATTCATAAGATAGGTCACAGCCCCACACCGTTGCTCTGGCATCACCGAGACCAAGCGAGACACGAATCGCCACTTCGGGATTGTGCAGATACGCCTTCAATTGCGCAAGCTTCTCCTCGCCAAGAGCCCGTCCCTGGTAGACCAGTAGATCACCAAAGGCAATGGAAACTTTTTCGGGGATGATATCGACCTGCTCACTGCATTTGCCAATCGCCATCGCAATCCGTCCCCAGTTAGGATCAGCACCAAAGACTGCCGTTTTGACTAGCGGGGAATTGACAATGGATTTGGCAACTCGTTTTGCCTGGACGAATGATGAGGCATTTTCCACTGTAACTTCAAGCAGTTTCGTAGCCCCTTCTCCATCTCTGGCTATATCTTTCGCTAGCTCTATAGCCATCGTGGTCAATGCCTGACGAAATTCCTCTCGATCTACCTCACCAGCCAGACCATTGGCCATAATCGCAACGGTATCGCTTGTACTGGTATCGGTATCGATACTCACCATGTTGAAAGAGAGGTCGACAGCCTCTTTTAAATACTGTTTCAGTTGATCAGGGGCAATTTTTGCATCGGTGACGAAGTAACTGAGCATAGTTGCCAGATTCGGCTCAATCATGCCAACACCCTTGGCCATACCAACCAAAACAGCATTCCCAACCTTGGTAACTCGTATCTTTGGGCATGTATCAGTGGTCATAATAGCCTGGGCCGAAATATGGAGTTGGCCTTCTTGCATTTGATTGCGTATACCACGAATACCTACACGTATTTTCTCCATCGGTAGTTGCCAGCCAATCACACCTGTCGATGAGGGCAGTACATCGTTGGGTGAGATACCTAGTTCTTCTGCTACTAGGCTAACAACCTCTTGAATATTTTTCAGACCTTGCTCACCAGTTGCTACATTAGCATTTTTACTATTGATGACAAAGGCCTGCAATTGTCCATTGGCCACATGCTCACGTCCAACAATAATGGCAGCACCACAAAAAAGGTTTTGTGTGAACATAGCAGCACCTACTGCTGGCACATCTGAAGCAATGACGGTAAAATCGAGTGTTTCATCCCTGATTCCGATATTTTTCGCACAGGAACGAAAGCCTTGCGGACTCCACGGCAATGGTTGCATCGGTTCTTACTCCCTTATTCTACGCTCGTATTCATCGTGAGGACCTATCCAATATCATAGCATAAAAACAAGCCTATTATCTATATAGTACCCTCTAAATCTTCTCTTTGCACTATTAAGATGCACCTTGTGTATTATATGCAAGCAAGCGAAGGCTAGGAGCAAGACTTTGGCGAATACCTACCGGTGGATCGTATGCTATAATAACTCACAAGCGGCAATTTGCCGCCAATCTGTATCATCAAGAGGAATAGCATGCCAACACGTGATGATGTAGTTGCGCAGTGCGACAACTCTCCGTGTAGAAATTCTAGACCAAAAC
>CBJMBI010000029.1:0-16285 GCA_966427955.1 uncultured Ktedonobacterales bacterium | reverse complement strand
CTACTACAAATTACTGTGTTATAGCCGAGATGGGGTTATGAGAACAGTGTTTCTTGACAGCATGTATCTAGAAACATTAGAATTTAGGTAAAGAGTGGATTAGTAAGCAAGGGATGGCGGAATGTTATGGCTCAGGTAGGTCTGCTAGAAGATAATTCGCGTATCGCAAAACTATGTGCAACGATATTGCAATATGCTGGTCATCAAGTGTTTGTTTATGAGCATCCGCAAGTGTGTTTAGACGCTCTTTTGCCCACTGCACTGTCATGCGGTAATAAACAGGGCAGAGGAGCTCCTAGTTCTCCACCTGTTGATGTGCTCATTTTAGACCTTCATTTACCTGATATTGCTGGAATTGATGTCTTACGCTCATTGAGTTCTCACCCCTCCACGCAGTCATTGCCCCTGATTTGTTGTAGTGCAGCTTCATCGGCTGAAATTTCTAATGTTCTTAGCATTGCCCCTAATGCTTTCTTTATTGAAAAGCCATTTACCTACCAAGATCTTGTTTCTGCTGTATCAAATGTGCTTGGCTTGCCAGATGACTAGGCTACTACTCGTCAGGACTGAAAGTAGGGAATGAGGAGAAGAGATACTTCTCATAACTGAGAAATGTCTCTTCCCTCATTAATGTTTGGCTTGCAAACAATATTAGACTAGCATGAGTGAACTGGTGAGGAGCGTGAGATCAGCAACTTGCCACTGACCACCAATGCTCACATACAGTTCTTGAATGCTCTTTCGAGGACCAGTATAGACAACTTGTTTAGTATTAGCTGCTGACCACGCAAAGCCTGTAATTGGCCCTTCTTGGACACGAGGAGCACATGTAGCTGCTGTTAAATCAACACAGCGCCAGTAATCGTTCTCTCTTACATGGAGTTCCTGGACATGATAATTGGAATCGACATAAATGACCTGTTTGCTTCTACCTGCAGGCCAATCATAACCTGCAATACCACCGATGCTATTAGCGAGAGGAGCTTGAGCAACCATTGTCAGATCTGCCAATTGCCACTGGCCATCTTTGGTGACATGCATTTCCATGATATGCTCGTTGCTGTCCTGATAGATGATCTGTTTGGATTTGCCGGCTTCCCAAGCGAAAGCAGTGAGAGAAGGGCCAAGGTTCCCGTGATTAGCAAGGGGAGCGTTGGTGAGTTGGGTTATGTCTGTGTACTGCCATTGTCCTCCAAGACCAACACAGAGTTCTATGATATGGCCTCGATTATCAATATAAGCGACCTGCTTGCAGCCACCCTCAGGCCAATCATAGCCGACGATGTGTGTTCCTTCTGCTAGAGGAGCGCCAGTGAGTGCGGTCAGGTCAGCGACTTGCCAGTGACCTCCGGGACCGACATGCATCTCTTGAATGTGGTAGTTGTGGTCAACATAGACAACTTGCTTGGTGTTGCCGGCGGTCCACTCAAAGCCACATATGGCGGTGCCATCAACCAAGGGGGCATGAGTGATTGCGGTTAAGTCGGTACACTCCCACCGACCATGGACGCTGGTGTAGAGTTCCTGAATGTGACGGTTGCGATCCATATAAACGATCTGTTTGGTGCCGCCGGCAGTCCAAGAGTAACCCACAAGAGGTGACTTATCACTTGCCTTGGGAGCATTAGTCTGAGCGGTCAAGTCGTACTCTTGCCAGTTTTCTCCTTCCTTTACATGCATTTCTCGGATATGGTAGTACTCATCGAGATAAGCCACTTGTTTTGATCTTCCGGTGGGCCAGTCGAAGCCACATAGCATCATGGTACTTCTCTCCTTTAGTTGCACTAATGCAATGATTCTATTTCCTGATTTCACTATCGGAACTTTCTCAATTAACGAAAAGGGTACTGTGAGATAAGCAAGTCAGTGTTAGAAGGAAACTGTGGGTGAAACGATTTATGGTTTAGCATTCGTGTTATGGTTAGGTGACCATACATTTACCAGGGCTTTTTGGTAGGTCCCTTTGGGTAGAAGATATTCTGCCTTTTTGAAATGGGAGATAGTATGTGTGAGAATCAAGATGTGTTCTCCTCTGACACTAGGACGATCCTTGTTGTAGAAGATGATAGACCCACGGGTGAAGTGATCCAACTGACACTTACCGAGGAACTGTCGTTGCATACCTTTCTGATTACAGATCCCTATGAGGCATTAAAATTTGCTAATGCGGTCAAAATAGATCTCTGGATTATTGATTACTTGCTTCCTGGTATGAACGGGCTCGAACTTTATGACCGGGTACATGCGAACAAGGCCTCACAAGATGTTCCTTCGATCCTTATCAGTGCCAGTTTTTCTCTCCATAAAGGTGATCTGGGTGAGCGGAAGTTAACCATATTAGACAAGCCCTTTGATCTCAACGTGCTCCTAGATACTGTTAAGCAAATAGTCAATTGATGATGAAACCGGAATAGTGAATTAAAGCAGGTAAGAGATATTCTGAATGTAATTAGTTTTAGAGCTTCCCATCTAACAGGATTTTCTGATCATCAGAGGATTCACTCTTACCGTTCCCGGAGAGAGTTTGTAGGATAATCTGCTGTGATGGTATGCTGAGTTCTATCCCGCTCTTGATCAAGCTGTTTTTGAGGGATGTAAGCACTTTATCTTGCAAATGAAGTGTATAGGTATGCTCAGGTGTCATTGTCCACCAGTAGAGCCGGATAGTTACGCTGGTATCTGCCAGTGCCACTACAAGTGCCTCTGCAGGAGGATCATCTAGAACTCCATTGACTCTCTTAACAGCATCGAGGATGGTCTTTTTTACTTGATCGATATCTTCTTTGATGTCGATGCTCACTTCGTATTCCATACGACGCTTGCTAAAGGCTGTATTGACCGTTACAGAATTGGTAAAAAGGGTGGTGTTGGGCAGGACAATGCGGCGTCCATCATAAGTTTTGATAGTTGTCGCACGTGTCTGAATGTCCTCGACGGTTCCTTCAAAATCTTCGACCATGATCTGGTCTCCGATCTTGAAGGGTGCGGTCAGTAGCAAGAGGACGCCTGCCAGAAAGTTCTGAAAGATATCGTGAAAAGCGAATCCGATGGCCACGCTACCAATGCCCAGCAGTTGGATGAGGTCCCCAGGCCTGAAGGATGGGAAGATGACAGTCATTGAGACTAGCAAGCCTGCGACGATAACAGAAGTTTGTGCTATCTTTCCCAGCAGTACCCCTAGATTTTTTGCCTTCTGCTGCTTTTCGGTTAGTTGCGTAACAAGTGAGCGTATTCTTTTGGCAACAAGATAGAAGATGAGAGAGATGAGAAAAGCCAGAACGAGGTCAGGAAGCGCTGCAATAAGATCTCCTGCCATATTTGTCATGGTATCCCAGGCACGTTTGAAATTCATTTCTTCTCCCTATGACCAGAGGCTACTTGTTGCTATACTGCTTTAGGAGGTCAATTAGCCACTGTTCATCATGGATAGAAACGCCTGCTTTTTGTGCCTTGGCAAGCTTGGAACCAGCATCTTCACCAACAATAAGATGATTGAGCGATTTACTTACTCCACTGGCAATGGTTCCTCCTAACTGCGTGATGGCTTCCTCAGCGGAAGAACGAGTCATGCTGCTGAGGCGTCCTGTGAGCAGAAAGGTTTGTCCTGAGAGTGGACCGCTGATAGTGTGCTGTACTTCCTTCATGGTGAGACCTGCTTGGCGTAGTCGCTCGATCAGGGCGCGATTGGGTTCTTGTTGCAACCAGCTATAGAGACTATGGCCAGTTTTTGGGCCGATGCCTGGTATAGCGATAATTTCTTCTTCCTGTGCTACCATCAGACGATCAATATCACCAAAGGTTTGAGCAATAATCTGAGCCGCCTTCTCACCTAAATAGCGGATATTGAGTGCGAAGAGGAGGCGAGAGAGAGGTTGCTGTTTGCTAACTTCGATGGCATTGAGCATCTTGGTGGCACTTTTCTCCTTGACACCCCCTAGCGCCAACAACTGGTCGCGTGTCAAACAGTAGAAGTCTGCAACACTGTGGAGATAGCCTGCTTCAGCGAGTTGTTCGCACATTTTCTCGCCGATAGTATCCATATCCATGGCGCTTTTCGAGACGAAATGAATGATGCTCTCAAGGTGTCGGGCCGGACACTGTGTATTTGGGCAATAAGCCATCGCTTGATCAGGGTCGCGTTCAATGGGTGTGTCGCACTCTGGACAGCGTTCTGGCAAGTGATAGACCTCTTCTTGGCCTGTGCGTCGCTCTATAACTGGCTTAACTACCTGGGGGATAACTTCTCCGGCACGTTGTACGAGAACCCAGTCGCCGATGCGCAGATCTTTGCGCTGGATATCGCCTTCATTGTGAAGTGCGGCACGTGAAACGGTCACTCCGCGAATATTAACTGGTTCAAGCACCGCCCAGGGATTGACAGTACCAGTACGTCCGATACTGATGCCAATGTCGACTAGCTTGGTGGCAACCTGGGTTGGTGGGTACTTGAAGGCGATTGCCCAACGTGGATCGCGAGCTACAGTCCCTAACTCTTCTTGCTGGGAACGGTCATTAATCTTGATGACGACGCCATCGATTTCATAGGGTAGGTTAAAGCGCTCTTTTTCCCATCTATTGCAATATTCCATCACCTCTTCCAGGCTATGTGCCTGTTGGGTATAAGGATTGACCGGGAACCCCCATTCGCTAATGAGTTGGAGAGCATCCCAGTGGGTTGGGATATCCATTCCCTGAACGTAGCCAATCTGATAAGCGAAGAAGTTGAGGTGCCGAGTTGCTGTAATGCGTGGGTCTTTCTGCCGCAGTGAACCTGCAGCGGCGTTACGTGGGTTGGCAAAGAGACGATTGTTTGTCAACGATTGGTTGAGTTTCTCAAACTCTTGGATAGACATGTAAATTTCGCCACGTATCTCAACTTTGGTGGGAATATGCTTGCCACGTAGCTTGTGTGGAATAGTACGGATGGTGCGGATATTTGGCGTCCAATTTTCTCCTACGAGTCCGTCGCCACGTGTAGCACCGATAGTGAGCTGCCCTTGCTCATAGGTTAGAGCTATAGCTAGACCATCAATTTTCAGCTCGCACACATAGGTAAATTGTGCCCCAGGCAAAATGTTCTGTGCACGCTTGTGCCATTCACGCAGTTCTTGCTCATTGCGGGCATTTGCCAGACTCAACATTGGAAGTGGGTGGCGGTGTTGGACCACCTCCTGTGTTGGTGTTGTGCCAACCCGTTGTGTTGGTGAATCAGGCGTTTGTAATTCCGGATGCTCACGTTCAATTCGTTGGAGTTCGAGCATCAATTGATCGTACTCGGCATCAGTCAGTACAGGATTGTCTTGGACATAGTACTGATAATTTGCCTCTTCAATCTGATGGCGAAGGGCTGCAACATGCGCTGCAAGTTGTTCTTCTGTGCTGCCGCTTGCCTGTTCTAGTGATGGATAAGCCTGTTCTGTTGGCGGCTGTTGGTTATCGTGCTTGCCTGGAAGCTCAGACATATCTCTAATATACTCCTGCTAAATGTGGTATGCTGATAAGTTTCTATTTATTTAACGCTGCTTCTTGTTGAATGAACGCTAGCAATAGGATTGCTGATTGTGTGCGATTAGTTGAAAGAGAAGCAATCTCTGAAATAAAAAGAGTCTGCTAGCTCTTTCTTTTTAGTAGGGTTGATAGTGGAAAACTTCAGGAGACCCTTCGAAGAGACCATTGATATTGTTACGCCACTTCGGGAAAAGTGGGCCACTGCGAAAATGCATATGTGCTTCCACAGAGGTCCAGATAACGGAGAGCAGATAGCGTTCTGGACGTTCAACACAGCGTGTCGCATTTGCGGAGATACACTCTGGATGCTGACGAATAAATTCTAGCCCTTGAATAATCCCCTGACCGAGGGTCTCTTCGTTGCCTGGAATGGCTGTAAATATAGCGATTTCTGTAACCAATGGTATTCTGCCTTTCAAAATATTATGTAGAAGAAACTGTTACTTCCTCTTTACGCCGGAGATTTCCGGCTCACCGTGTATGGTATCACAGTTTACAAGGACTTGCCTATATTTACAATACCAAGAAATGGGAGGACAATAGAGGTGTGCTTCATCAATTTATGGGACATGAGTTAGAAATGCCAGCTTGTTGCTCCCTTAACCATACCTATGCTGCCTGTGAGGCACCCCAATCTTGTTGAAATGTCTGTTGTAGTATGGTGAGTACATTCTGGTCTGAGACAATTATGCCAAGTTCACGGTTATGGTCTAGCGAGGACGCAGAGATGTTTTCTGAGCCAATAAAGGCTTGTAGGCCGTCAACAAGAATAATCTTGGCATGCATATAGAGCTGTGAGTCCTCTTTAACTTGTACTCCTGCTTGCTTGATAGTCGAGACACCTTGACTGTTACTATCACTGGATGAGCCGTTTGGAGCGGGAAGGATGACCTGGACTTGTATACCGCGTTGGGCTGCATTGACAAGATATTGCTCGATTTGTCTGTCTTGCATCTCTTCAGCCTCAATAGCGAGTGTTTTGTGGGCTCTGTTGATCAGGCTTGTAAAGGCATTGCGTGAATTTTCTGGACTGACAACCAAGTTGGGATCAGTATATTGCGGAGTGGTATGCGACCAATCCGCATTGAAAATTGCACTGACTGCCTGTACATCTTGAGCATTGCTATCGATGATACCATATTCTCGATTGCTTGTAGATTTGCTACCACCAAGTGCTGCACGTGAAAAGTTGCAAGTCATGATATAAACGGTTTGCCCATCAATGATCATGCTTTTTTCATGAGTTAGGCTAAAGCTTGAACTGGTAGGCTGAGCTTTGATGCCAGCAGCACTGAGTTTATCCAGTATTTCGCGAGGGGCGATACTTCCCATGCCGTATGGGTGCGGCTCCAGCATCACTCGCACATCAAGTCCTCGATGAGCAGCATTTTCTAGAGTACGGATAATCTTAGTATCGGTTAGCAAATAGATTTCGAGCCAGACAGATTGTTTCGCTGCATCAATGGCGCTAGTAATCACGCTCTCGCCAGCAGAGGGCTCAACAAAGATCTGAACTCCCCGTGTTCCTTGGCCAATCGTAGTACTCCCTGAGCTTGATATACTCTCATGGCTGTCTAGAGAATGCCAGTTTAAGCTGTTACTAGCATCACATGCAGAGAAAAATAGACAAAGTCCTAACGCAATAAGGGAGTAGAAATAAAGGAACCTTTTTTTGCTTTGGATTGTTGATAGGAATTGATCCATAGCTTTCTCCTTGTCTATTTGTGTGCAATTCCAGGCCATTACATCCAAAGATATCTTTTATGATAGCAGAACAGGAGGGAAAAACGCTATACGCAAAAATGGGGATTGTAGGAAGTTGTGGTCGTTCTCGCTGTTATTGAGGTTGGTCAGGGGATCATTCTGTAAATTTGGGAATTTCATCGATCTTACACAAATTTGGTGAAGTGGCTATTGCAGAGCTATGAAAAGACTTCCTGAAATGGCTGCTAGAACGGATGAAGGTTTTCCAGCATTACTAATGATGAGTTTTTATCACCAAATTTGTATAAGATCGATTTCATGGGCGAAATTTTGATAAATCCGTGGGTGACGCTTCCCTCGAAAAAGCACAAATCACCCACAGAATTCCCAAGCTTATACATAGCTCCTCAAGCTAAAGTTCCTGATGGGTATTGAAGAAAAATTCCTGCTCCTAATTAGTAATTATCAGAAACAGGAATTGTCAACTATTGAAGATCGTAAAGATTAAGGATGCAAGAACACGTAGAGAGGTGCTAGTACAAGCGTAATTGTGCTCAGTAACTTGATGAGAACGTGCAGTGAAGGACCTGCTGTATCTTTGAAGGGGTCGCCAACAGTGTCGCCGACAACGCCAGCTTTATGTGGCTCACTCTTCTTGCCAAGAATGGTACCATTGGGATCAAGGCGATCAACCATCTCACCTTCTTTGTTGACGCGTAGATAGCCTGCCTCAATGTACTTCTTGGCATTATCCCATGCTCCTCCACCATTATTGAGGAAGAGAGCTACAACGATGCCTCCCATAGTAGCAACCATTAGCATGCCTGCTTCTGCCTCTGGCCCAAGAATGACTCCAACGAGAATAGGAGTCAAGACGGCAACGATACCTGGTAGCACCATAGCGCGTAATGCGCCACGTGTGCTGATATCTACACATCGTGCATAGTCAGGATCGGCACGATCCTCAGGGCGCTCGGCCATAATCTTGGGATTCTCGCGGAACTGACGTCGAACCTCTTCGATCATACGTTTAGCCGCAGCACCAACAGCCCGGATTGCCAGTGCACTAAAGAAGAAAATCAGCGTGAGACCAATCAGTGCGGCAATGAAGACGACAATATTGGCAAGATCGACAGTATAAACACTATTATCCTTGGGTTTGTAAGTATGCAGGACATCCAGGTATGCGCTAAAGAGGAGGAAGGCTGCCAGTGCAGCAGAGCCAATACCATAGCCCTTAGTTAGTGCCTTCGTCGTATTGCCAACACCATCGAGAGCATCAGTGATATCACGCACATCTTCAGCTTGTCCACTCATTTCAGTGATACCACCAGCATTGTCGGTGATTGGCCCGAATGTATCCATGGCTAGAATATAGGCACAACTCATTAGCATGCCCATGGTAGCGACAGCAGTCCCAAAGATCCCTGAAACACTGGCTGTGATACCGGGGATTGTCACCTGGCTGCCCAGGAAGTAGGAAAGTCCTAATGCTCCACTGATTGCTAGCACTGGTAAAGCAACACATTCAAAGCCAACAGCGATACCTGTGATAATCGTTGTTGCTGGACCTGTCAAGGCAGCAGCTGCAATTTCACGGACCGGACGCCATGTTCCAGCTGTATAGTATTGCGTGATATACACGAAGGCAACGCTCAGCAAAATGCCAGTAACACCTGCCAGACCTAACCAGACCCAACCGGGGATGCCATGATTGCCCACAATATTTTTGCTGTTGAGTAAGAGGTAACTGCCTGCTAGTACACCGATAGCAGAGAGGAAACAGGTAATCCAGTAGCCGATGTTTAGCTGCTTCATCGCAATTTCACCTGGATCACGGCCTTCTGCTTTGTTAGGCTCAACGACAACCGAGGAACGTACATAGAGCAGGCCCAAAGCAGATGCAATCAGACCAAAGGCACGTACGACTAGCGGAAAGAGGATCCAGCCAACATTCCTAGTTGCCAAGTAGAGCGATACACCAAGAATCATTGCGCCAATATTTTCTGCTGCAGTAGACTCGAAGAGGTCTGCGCCACGGCCTGCGCAATCACCAACGTTATCACCTACCAAGTCTGCAATAACGGCTGGGTTTCGTGGATCATCTTCTGGAATATTGGCTTCTACTTTACCTACCAAGTCAGCTCCTACATCTGCAGCCTTGGTGTAAATACCTCCACCGAGCTGTGCGAAAAGGGCTACAAAACTTGCTCCAAAGCCAAAACCAACAATGAGCGAGGGCACATTTTGAATTTGATTGCCGATACTATAGGTGAGGAAGATCAAAGAAACTCCTAGCAGAGAGAGCGCAACTACCAGGAAACCTGAGACTGCACCGCCACGTAATGACACCATCAGTGCCTCACCGAGGCTACGTGTTGCGGCGCTAGCTGTGCGACTGTTCGATTTCACGGCCACGTACATGCCAATGTAGCCAGAAATACCAGAGCAGAGGGCCCCTATGAGGAATGCCACTGCTGTGCGCCATGCTAGATCAAATCTCGTTGCTGTATTCCCTGTGCTCAGTAAAAAGAGGACAGCAGCAACAATAACGGCGGCAAAAATTGCAAGAATAGCAATAGTACGATACTGACGGTTGAGGAATGCCATTGCGCCCTTGAATATGGCGTTAGCGACTTTTTGCATAGCAGGGGTGCCGGTATCTTTGCGCAAGACGTAGTTTGCAAGGTACCAAGCAAAGAGGATTGTCAACAGTCCTACTACAATGGGGACCCAGATGTAGTTGCTCACGATAGATCTCCTCCTTAGACAATCAAGACACTAGGATGGTGCAAATCATCATTGATTGCAGGCTAATCGTGATGGACCCTGGTAGAAACAAGGTAGGGGACAGCCGACGAAATCACCTGAACTGTCCTTACCGCTTCTAACTACTATTTCAAGCATGGCAAGGCGCTTTCTTCTCAATCCCGGTTATTGGGATGGGACTTGTTGCTTGATTTGTTAAACGTTCTTAACACTTGCTTCCACCAGACTGAGAATACCCAGTTCTAATTAGAGTGTAACATAGTATGTTGTGGTATGACAAGAGATGAAATATTGTGCCTCTTTCACAGCACGCCTATTGCATCTGATAGTAGAGCTTGAATACGTGGTAAGAGTGGAACAACCTGCTTTTTTCGTGAAACTAATCCCTCGACTATAGCTGTATGCCCATCTTCTTCTAGAGGAACATGTAATACTTCGGCAACTGCTTTTTCTCCTCCCCAGATTAGCAGACGACAACTCATATTAATGATATCAACAATCATAAAGAGGAAAGAGGCGTAGTTACGCTCATGGGCGAGGTTTTCCATGGTACTCAGTAATTCGGGAATACGGCTCTCGATTGAGGATGGACTGGCTGTTTCGACTGTGCCTATAGCAAATTTCAGGTTGCCTACTGTAAATTCTTTAAAGTCAGATGTAATCAATGCCTCGGCAGATTTCCCGCTTAGGGTACTGGCAGCGGCTGCAAAAATTGCTTTGCCGTACTGCTCAATATCTTCGCCTGTGATCTGTGCCAGTTCAATGGCAACGCGTTCGTCACGAGGAGTACAGGTGGGTGAGCGTAGGATCAGGGTGTCGTAGAGTAGACCTGCCAGTAGCAGGCCCGCTACATCTTGAGGAATTGGAATGCCTGCTTCATGATAAAAGCTAGTAATGATCGTTCCTGTGCAGCCTACTGGCTCTGCTCGGAACATAATTGGTTTGTTTGTGTGAACATCTGCAATGCGGTGATGGTCTATAATGCCTAATAACTCTGCCTCTTCAATGCCATCAACGGCCTGTGATTGTTCGTTGTGATCAACTAGGATCACCCGTTTGGGGCGTGCTTTGATCAAATCCGTACGGGAGATGTAACCCACGAGTTTCCCTTCATCGTCTACCACGCACATTGAGCGCAAGCGTGCCAGTGTTGGTTGGATCTCGCTCATAGGGTCTTCGGGATGGCAGAAGCTGAAATCGCGACTCATAATTTCCTGCGTTTCGATACTCAGGTTAATGAGGCGTACTGCAGTAAAAGTATGATGTCCAGTGCTGATGACCATAACGCCGTGTTGGCGGGCGGCTGCTAGCGTCCGTTCAGAGACAAGAAGATCTCCTGTTACTACGAGGACTGCGGCTCCCTGTTCAATGGCTGCGAGCTGAGCGTCTTCACGATCTCCCATTACCACGAGACAGCCTGGTTCAACATAGTCTGCCATCGTCTCGGCTTGCATCGCACCTACTAGGACTCGATTACCCATCTCGCGACGTCCTTCTACCAGGACCCGACCTTTGAGTGTACGTACCAGATTATCGCGTTGGAGTGGAATTCGGTTGACTGATTGTGGATCGAGATCATTAAAGAACAATTTGGCAAAGTCTTCATGACCAATCATGCCTTGGACGGTATTTTTGTCATCAACCACAGGCATTGATCGGCGGTTGTGTTCTTGTAAAAGTTGTCCAGCTTCTAACAGGGGCTGGTGGATGTGAGCTGTAATAACGCCTCGTCGCATGACATCCCGAACTTGGAGATAGACATCCTCCAGTGCTTCCGGTGCTTCAACCTGATAACGGTTGAGGACAAACTGTACTTCGGGTTTGAGATCACCATGTCGTGCAGGGATTGCATCTTCATTTCCCTGGATTTGTAACAATTTAGCGTAGGCATAGGCTGAGGCAACCGAGTCCATATCAGAATTTTTATGGCCGATTACATAAATGGGTTGCGTCATTAGTTCGAGTCTCCACTTTGTTTGCTCTTAAATAAATTCTTCTCTACATGAGTAGCATTCTGTTGCGTTTTGGAGGCATCTTTCCTATATCATTTCTGCTGGGTGGTACTCACAATAGAGATGAAGGTCAAGACGAAGATGGCTCCAATGGGTAACAATAGTGATAGTATCATAGGATTTTTTGGGGCTAATGACAAGGGGTTGGCTGATCTCTTGATGGGCTACTTGCGGGCGCGATAAATCAGGTCATTGCAGAAAGAGCAATAATTATATAAAAAACAAGATTTATCGCGCCGCTGCTGTCATGCTAATTGATCGCTTCTTTCTATAAAATGAATGAAAATCTTTAGATCATCAATAGCGCGTCTGGCGATTGGGTTACTATTGTATGGAACACTGGCAAGGGCTGCATGTGCACATTGACATTGCTCGCTGAGAAATGTGCGGCAGTAGCGTTTGGTCTGGGTGCGTTCAAGGATATTCAAAATAGTGTTTAGCTGTTCCGGTGTGATGGTGGCCTCTTGTTGGTAAAGAGTGCGCAAGACCTGCTGATCCTGCTCTGATGCATGTTCTAGAGCGTGCAGGATTGGTAGGCTCTTCTTGCGGCGGTAAATATCGCCAGCGGCTGTCTTACCAAGCTCGGAGGTACTTGCCCAGACCCCAAGGATGTCATCACGCACTTGGAATGCAATACCGATGGCTAGACCAAAGGCTCGTAGACGGTCAATAGTTTCCTGGTCACGTGTTCCCAGTAGAGCACCCATTTCAGCTGCGCCACTCATCAGAGCTGCTGTTTTACGGCGGATCATATCCACATACATTGCTACAGAGACATCTTGGCGTGTCTCAAAACTAAGATCGAGATATTGACCCTCGGCAATGGCCTGTACAGTGTGATCAAAGATAGCGCCCAGACGGGCTACAATTGCGCTCTCTACCCCATTCTCCAACGTCTTCCAGAGCATCTGGCGGGACAAAGCAAACATCCCATCGCCAGTGTTGATAGCTTGTGGTATACCCCAGATCTTCCACAACGTAGGACGATGGCGGCGTTCAGTGTCTCCATCCTCGATATCATCATGAATCAAGGTAAAATTGTGTACTAACTCAACAGCAACGGCGACAGATAGTGCGCGTTGGATATGTGTTGTATCAGCTAAGTTTGTGCTCACTTGTCCCCATGCTCCAGCAGCTTCGTAGGCCAGTAGTAGAAGGGTGGGGCGTAGTAGCTTGCCTGTATTGTATCTCACAGGAGCCAGTGAGGCATCAACCCAGCCGAGATGGTAGCGCATTTGCCCGTAGTAGGCGTCAAGAGCAGGGATTGCTGAGGCATTGGATGCCTGATCAATGGCTTGACGCAAAGCTGTATCAATCAGATGCTGGTAGCGTTGGAGTGTAGATTGGATTGAAGATGATAGAATCATGCGTTTCTTTGTAATATGAGCTGCTATAGCACAATGGCTATTTGCTCTCATTTGCTCTTCCTTTCCTAAGAGCGGTGATGATTTCTAGCTAAGGGTGCAAGTAGAAGAATGTTGCGGCAATGATAGTACCAATAAGGACTATACTGCGTGCTAGACCTTTGATGCCACCCAGAGCTGAGAATGGTTGGCACAGGTCACAATAGCGAATGATATACTGGTAACGATGTCCGCGCATGCCTTCACGTACAATAATGACTTCCTCTGCCTTATGTCTGGTATGTAAGTCATTGCAGATATAGCAGCCGCATCCTTGGCACTTTGCTTGATCGATATAATGCGACGTCTTCGAGAAGGACCATTGGTCGGGATAGACCTGAGTGCCGCAGACGTAGCATGTTTGAATATGTGCCAGCTTCATTTGTTTTTCAATACATGGTGAATGTTGGTTTTTTGGAAAGTGTTCTTGACAGAAGCCCATGTGACAGTCTGGACAACGTCCGAAAGCCTCTTCAGTACATTCATGGCAACGGCGTGCCGCATTTACTTTTTGATCAGAATGGATATGCTCAATAGCATCCTTCATCATTCTTTTCTTTCCCTTGTATTCTCTTTTTTTCCTGTTGTATACTGTCCACGAGAGCGCTCTTATCGTAGGAGGACGCCTGGGAACGTAGATACTTAGGTAGTATAACACTAACGAGTGAGGAAAGCACAATGCTGAAATTTATGGGTATGTTTGGATTTCTCACCTTTATATTATCTGGGAAGCTGCTGTTCCAAGTACAACAATGGTCTGTCCTGCCATTGAACTAGCTGTCCCGAGGACTTTACCTGCTGAGACCCCAATCAATGTTGGAGCCATTAACGTTGCGAAGAGTGTCAGGATAGGTGGAAATTCTACCAGGAAGCCTTGCAAGATGCCTACGCTATCAGAAGGAATTTGTGGTAGAGCTGGTAGGATCAATGGTAGCGTTGTAAGGATAAAGAGCTGCAAGATTTGAACAAAAAGTACCACGAAAAATCCTCTGAACCAAGTGCCCACGATTCTTTGTCCTGCTCCACCTGGTAATACCCAACAACTAAATGACAGAGGAGCCATCAGGATATAGTAATTTATTAGGATAATTCTAATGAATACTTGTATCCATAGCAGGATTGACATAACTGTTCGGACCAATTCGCCAATGCGGTGAATTAGATCGGGTAAGGTCGTTACTGTTCCTGCAAGATGAGTAAAATTACCAATAATAGGAATAACTGGGGCTAGAGTGCCTGATATGAACTGTGGCGAAAAAATGCCGATGAAATCGTTGGTGGCACATCCCCATCGGCTCATTGGGATGACCAATCCCCGATACGAGCCAGAGAAGGCCTTGGAAGACTCGCTAGCAAGCATGTAGGGAATCTGCATCCCGTTGACAGTGGTCTGGGGGAAGGGAAATTCAGTATGTAGCTGGTTAATGGCCATAGCCATAGTAGTTTCTAAGTTGATCAGCATCTGGACCAAGGTAAAACTGGCCCCCACGGCCAACGCTCCTAACATAAGGCGAGAGAGCCCTTCAAGTGAGCCGGCATAGCGAAAGGTTGATGCTCCCAACAGAAGATTGTATCCCATCAGCATCATCGATGGTACCATCAAGGCGAATGAGAGTCCCTCCATATACCCAAAGAAGGTGGCAATTTGTGGGAATGCATAAGTATCTGCTGGATAGGTATACATAAAATGTCCGGTATTGTGTGGTGCATCTGGTGCTACATTTGGTAGAGGAATATCACCAGATAACCAGTCGAGTTTAATGACATTCTCATTAGGCTGCAGGCGGCCATTAGGGTCTTGTCTGTCTGAGCAAGGAAAACTTAAACTGTTCAAAACACAGATTTCACCAAAGACAACGTTTCCATTAGGATCCTTGCTCACTGGAGTGGCAAATGCTGTATATGGTGACTGACAATACCACTGACCATTGATAATAGTTGGAATGGGAGGTCTGTTATTGTTAGCTGCAGGGTTCTGATTATTACCGGCAGGAGGTGAGGAAGCTGCTGTCAATGGAGATATGGAAGTGGATGACGAGTGAGCACTGTGGGCTTCGACCGCCCAGGCAAAGGGTTGCCCAATTAGAGAAATAATGCTGAAGCTGATAACAGACAATACAAAAGCAAGACCGGCACAAGCAACTATTTCCTCTAGGTAGTTGCTAGCAGCATCTTTCATGACGTGTATTCCTCAAATATTACTTGAAGGGGGGTGTCCCTTTTAGCTCTAAGTGAAGAATAGAGGACTGTGGGGAGGATAACAAGAGGGATGGAGGGACAAATGCTGTTCTCGAAAGATGGCCAGATCCTCACTTGTATCAATATCTAATCCCAAGCCAATACTACTATAAAGACTGCTACTCAGTTGCCGTATGCGGCTTTCTGAGAGATAGTGCTGCAGACTTCCTGCTCCAAACATATAAGGCAGTACTAATGGTGGACGTACTAGCAGTGCATTCGTTCCTGTCTGGTCATATGAGGGAGCAAGGACAACAGTATGATGTTTGGATTGTTCAATCATGCCATGTATATCACTTATTTGCAGTAAAGGAAGGTCGGCAGTGAGAGTGAGCAAAGCAGTTGCTCCTTCTGCAAATTCTCTCTTCGCAGCAGCTGTCAATGCTGGGTTAAGTCCTCTATCTTCCTCAATGCGTATATATGCTCCCCAAGCTTGTGCCTGATCCAGAACTCGTCGATCTAAACTAACAACTGAAATACGGTGTATAACATTGCTTGTTTGCAAAATATAAATTACATGATAGAGCATATCTAATACCAGAGATGCTCTTTGTTCCTGTGTCAAGTGGGTAGCTAGGCGGCTTTTAGCTTGATCAAGAGATTTTACTGGAACAAGTGCTGTATACATGACATCCTAGATCAGACGCTCAT
>CBJMBI010000028.1:0-16512 GCA_966427955.1 uncultured Ktedonobacterales bacterium | reverse complement strand
GGTTGGAAGATAGATGAACTTATGATGGGGAAAGCTACGCCCAAAAAAGGTCTGCTGGAGGAGGCACATGAGAAACTGCTTTATATCGATGAGGTGAACCTATTAGATGATCACATTGTAAATATCATCCTTGACGTGACTTCCACTGGTGTACTAGAGATACAGCGAGAGGGAAAAGACGAACAAAAACAGATACACTTTACGTTAGTTGGCACAATGAACCCGGAAGAGGGTAGTTTAAGGCCACAACTGCTTGACCGCTTTGGCCTGATGGTCCAGGTAACAGCAATAGCCGACCTAAATTTGTGTGGACAGATCCTGCAAGCGGTATATGCTTTCGATGAAGCTTGCGACGAAGCAGCTAAGACTGACTGGAATAATTGGACGTCAATTCCTTTTTTTCAAAATTCAATTCAGCAAGAGCAGAAATGCAAAGCGAAAATAAAGCAGGCGCATCAGAATCGACACTCCGTCAAAGTGCCCGAGAGCATTATAGAGATGTGTCTGAGGCTGTCAAAGGAATTTCAAGCAGAGGGACACCGCAGTGACTATTTATTAGCACGAGCAGCACAGGCTTATGCAGCGATAGAAGAGTGCCATATCGTTGAAACAAAGCATTTGACATGTATTGCACCTCTTGTCTTGCAACATCGTCGTCAAAGAATCACACAGCTGAATCGTATCTTGTGGAATGAAGAAGACAATAACCTTTTAACGAAGATCACTGGTCATGTTCCAGACTGAAATGAATTTAAATCAACCATTTATCCAGAGCCTTGCATGCGTTGCTATTAATCCAGGTCTGCGCAGTGTCCTTATGTTTGATACTCCCTATAGGAAACTTCAGCTAACTGCAACTATTCTTACTCAGATGTTGGAATGCACAACAGGTAAAGAAGTAGAACAGGTATACTTGAGAGTATCAGAGCTTGATGATGACCTCTGGGGCAGTTTATTCATAGATCACGGTAGTGATGGTCCACTCATAGTATGGCGTCGGGGAATATTAGCAAATCCACCAAGTAATCTTCAAAACGGTGAACAGCCCCTTCGCCTAGTAATAATACCTGATCTAGCTAAATTGAGTTTGGCAGCAGCTCGTGCTTGTGTTATGCTTGTCGCAGCAGATGTTGCTTATTTAGAAAGGTATGGATATCATGCAATATGGCGACCCAACATGTGCTGGCTGGCTAGTTGTTCTACAACTGAAATAGGAGCTATTTCTCCTCATCTCCTTGATCGCTTCGCCTTACGCTTGAGCTGGCCTGGAGTCATTTCAACATACTCAGCTGCCGATCTGCTCAAAGAAATGCTCAATGATACATTTTCTGAAGATATTAATAGAACATCCCTTACCCCAGATCTGAAAAATCAACTCCAAAAAGCTGTTCAGTGCCAGACTACGATCACTAACGAGTTCATAGAACGCGTTCTTGCGTATTTATCAGTAGCAGAAAACTACTTTCCACGTCGTGAAATTGCACTAGCTCGTCTTGCTTCGTCCATTGCGAAATTAAAAGAAGCACACTATGCAACCGCTAATGATGTTGACACTGCAGCCAGCCTGATAGGACTGACACTACCTGAGAAGGTATTGCCCAAGAGAGATTTCACTGATCATCTCTATAACCAAGCAGAAGGAACTGATACAGATTTTCAACATACCACAAATTACCCTGCAAATGAAGATATACTAGCATCCTTGCGCGAATCAGAAACGCTCTCTAGTGGCAGACCTGTGTATGAGCCAAACTATACTGATACACTAGAGCTGTCTTCGTTCCCTACTGATCCTTATCCAGAAGACAATGCACCTATTAATCGAGAAATAGCTTCACTTCGACTTCCTTTCTTCCAGTATGCCATAACTAATCCTAATCGTGGTACTGTAATAGGCGTCGAACGAGCCACCACCTTACATGACATTGCGTTGGTCAGTACTTTATTCGTAGCTGCTCCTTTTCAAGCTATCCGTCGCAAGAACTTAAATATAAGAGATAACCGTTTTATAATTTCTACAAGTGATTTACGACGTTATCTTCGTAAATTTGTGCCGCAGCAGATGCTTCTATTGCTTATTGATTATACCAGCTTGCGTGGGAATGACTGGCAAGATGCGCTCTCTCCTTACCTAAGCTGGGCCTATGTTGAACGTGCTAGCGTTTGTATCGTTCAAGTGGGAGCAGCTCATCCAACTCACGAACTTCGAGCTGACTTGATACAAGAAAGAAGTATCCTTGTACCGAGTATCACAACTGCATTAGAAGAGAAAGCAGGAAAAGCGACCCCTCTGGCTGATGGATTTAGCTTAGCACTACGGACTCTCCGTCATGCTCTGCAACATGGGCGTCACATTGTGCACAGAGCATTGTTCGTGGTGGTTAGTGATGGGAGAGGAAATGTATCCCTTGAAGCTAGTCACAACCGCCACCTAACGAAGCCACTCAGCCGTGAGGGCATAGAAGATGCCTTAAAGCTAGCCCAACAAATTGGTGAATTAAAGCATATTCAAACAGTTCTGCTCAATCCACAGCCTAAGTACCATCCTGATTTGCCACTTTTGCTCGCTGCAACGTTAAATGCGGAGGTAATAAATATTACTAAAGCCCAGGTAGAAGGGGTGGGGAAGTGACCAAAAGAAGTGGTCCGTCACTATGGCTACAAAAGCTTATTGCTGGTAATCAGGGAATAGCTAGCAGCGGTATACAAAGTAACAAGACAATACCTCTACAGCGACATATCTATTTTAAAATAGACATATTCCATGAAAACGATCAATGCCAGATATTTCAGTGTGGAAGAAATTATCAGGTAGTCATTTCGACTGCTTATGAAAGGTCTCACGATGGGCTTTGTGAGCCCGTAAGTTTACCTATTCAGTCAAACATAAAGCTTGAGTTATTATATAGCACAGAATTGGGTATAGAAACTCATACCTGTTCACTCCCATCTAAACTAATAGTGCCATTTAAGCATAGCTTTGCAATCTCTGTTCCTGAGCGACATCCTACATGCGATGTAAAATTGGTGTTACGAGGCTATATAAAAGAGACAGAGCCCCCTAAAACACTTGCTATGCTTAGCATAAGAATGGAGGGTACTCATAGTTCTGATGATGAGAGGTGGCAATCATTATGTGATGTTGATATCAGTTCTTCACCTCCAAAATATGCAGCCATACTCTATGTTACAGGATCTCGTTCTGAGGAAGTTAACTTAGAAGGCTGGTATGACAGGAAATTAATAAAGATCTGTTGGCCTGAATGGAATGCTATCAGTCTAGCTGAATGCATAAAAAAGCAAGAGCCTCCTAATAGCATTATAATGAAACTAAGAAAGTTTTCACGTAAAGGACCAGCAGAAATACATAAGTGGCTCAAATATCTCATTGATAATTTTAGTACAGAACTCTGTGTCATTATTGTTGATACCACCTCTGAAATTCCCTGGGAAATGTTTCAGGTCAAAAGCAACAGTGGAGATGAGATATATTTAGGTGCTAAAGCAAGAGTGGTACGATGGACAAAAATACAGGACTATGGAGATGTACATTTAATGCAATTACAAGACATATGTTATCAAGGCTCTGTACTTGCTTACATAAATGATAAAGCTCTTGGAACAAAACAAACTTCTGCTGAATGGGAAGCATTAGAATCTCTAAAAGTTATGCCTTACACAAACATACAACAATTTAAAACCCATCTGTCGACGAGAGAGTCATTCGAACACATTGGCTTGATCTATATAGCTGACCACGGCTATGATGGCACAAATATTGGCTCTGGGTCTAGCTCTAATGATCGAATAACCAGTATTGATCTTGAAAGGTTACGAATGCAGCAGAGGCATGCAAGACCACTTGTTTTCGCAAATCTTTGTGAATCAGCTCGTTTAGTGCGAAGCAAGAATGGTTTCTCTGATGGATTGCTTGAGGTACTTCTAGCACGATGTGCAAGTGGTTACATAGGCACGCTTGCCAAAGTTGGGTCGTTCCATGCTTCTAACATTGCTCAGCGCTTGCTACAAGCTGCATACACGAACCAAAAAGGCGTGCAAATTGCGGAGTTCCTACGAGAGCTTCGAGATGAGGCTGCAAAAAAGATCAATGAAAGTACTACCCAACATATTGATAAAGCAGAAGAGTTTTTTATCTATACATTCACATATGTCTACTATGGTAATCCACTGACTAAATTACTGCTGTTTGCAGAGAACGATGCGGAGGCAGATGTATGAGTACCGGAGCCAATCGTCAGATCACAATTGAACCTATCATCAGTTACCCGCGGGAAGCGCAGATTGGCAAAACATACCTAATGACGATAGACCTACAAGTAGTAAACTATGAGCAATGGCCGTATGAGGATGAGGAATATCCCATATCATTTCTGCTTAGCACAACACCAGCATTTGACTCTGAACCTCTAGGCGATAACGAATCAACAGTAGTACTTCATCGTTTTGGTGGGACGTATGGTCCTGCTAAATTCTTGCTTACTGCAGCACAAAAGGAGATGACAGGAACAATACAAATTGTCCTGAGGAATCAATGGGGAATGCCGATTGTGCAGTTTGCTGTTGAATGTAAAATCAGAGAAACTCTAGAAAATCAGACTGACGTTCCGACTTCACCGCCAAAGATCGTAGAGCAAGGCACGCTTACCTTCTTGCGAGAGCAGAAACGGGATACTTTCCATCCCAGATGCGAGGCAAAGGTAATCCTAGTAGGAGAAGGCGGAACAGGCAAGTCATCCTTGCTGCGAGCTATCCAACACAAACATTTCAACCCTTCACTCGAAACCACTCATGGGATTGAAACCGAGACCCTGACACTACCCCATCCTTCTCTCCCCCCAACCTATTTAGTACTTAACACCTGGGATTTTGGAGGCCAGGATATTTACCGGGCAACCCACCAATTCTTTCTGACAAAACGGTCTCTCTATCTCGTCGTTTGGAACGCCAGTTTAGGAGGAGAACAAGGAAAACTTGACTATTGGCTCAATACTATTCGTATGTTGGCCCCAGGAGCGCCTATTTTGCTTGTCGCAACGCATATTGATGAGCGAGCGCCTGATTTGAATATGCCACAATACAGAGCTAATTATCCCCAAATTGTTGATATGTTGCAGGTTAGTAATAAAGCAGGGATAGGGATTGATGAATTGAAACAGGCCATTGCCAATCATGCGGCAAAGCTTCCGCTCATGGGACAACCTTGTCCAATCTCCTGGATCGAAATAGAACGCAAATTAGTAGCCAGCTCTGAGCATCATATTAGTGCTACCTCTTATACGGATCTGTGCACTACGAAAGGCATTCATACTCTACTTGAGCAAAGCACGCTGGGAAACTATCTGCATGATCTCGGCAAAATCCTCTATTTCCACGATGATCCAATTCTAAAGGATATTGTCATTCTCAAACCTAACTGGGTAACCAAGGCCATCAGTATGGTCTTAGAGGACGAATCAACGCAACAGAATGGTATTTTACTACATGCCGAACTTGCTCACATCTGGGCTCATTATGATCTGACCCTGCATCCGATCTTCCTGCGCCTGATGGAGCGCTTTGATCTCTGTTATCATATCGAGCCACAATTATCAGGGAAACATGTAACCCACAGTCTCATTCCTCAACTCTTGCCCTATCAGCCACCATCAGCACTGCCAACCTGGACTCCTGAGCTTGGCAAAGTCCATGTCGAGATGATCTATCACTTCCTCGATTTTGTTCCTGCTGGTATTATGAGCCAGTTCATTGTACGCACACATCGCTATACCTGTAACCTGCATTGGCGCGAGGGCGTTGTCCTCTCCTATCAGGATCACTTTGCACGTGTCGAACTGTTGCCCAGACACAACCAACTTCATGTTGAAGTCTGGGGAGTAGAACCACGCATGTTCTTCGTTATTCTCAAAGAAACCATGGACTTGATTTTATCTCGTTTTGAAGGACTACAGGTCAGACGGGAAGTTCCTTGTATCTGTCACCAACAAACAGGAGACAAGCAAGCTTGTCAACAAGCTTACCGCTATGAAGAAGATCTTGTCAGGCGGCTCAATCAAGGTCTGGAGACCATCCAGTGCCCAGATAGTTTTCGTGAGGTCGTCGTCCGTGACTTGCTCTATGGCATCCATGTAAGTACGACCCCTCAGGTACAGACTATTATTGCTGCTGAACAACAGAAAATTCAGCATTGCTCGGACGTCCTTCAATCCGATGATGTGCTATTGCAGCGTCTCAACCAGCTTTGTGAATGGAATGTTCGTCAATTCACCCGCCAATGGAATTTGGAGATGCAAAAAATGGAAGTGGAAGGTCCTAGCATCTTCTCCCTCATCCCTTGTGCTAGAAAATCCTTCAATCCACAACGTTGGATCAATCAGCAATACAAGCTCTTCCTCATGTGCCAATATCCTTCAAAACCTCACACTCTCTCTAATTCTCAAGGCTATGATCTGTGTCAACCAAAGGATTGGTGGCTAAAGATATCACCTTGGCTGATGCATCTAATCAAATTTTTGGAGTATAGTATGGCTGTTGGAGAGATAGCAGAAGCCGCATCTGAGGAAGATAGACACAAGCAGGTTAACAAACAAGTGGAACTATTCAAGAAGATCACCAAGGAGATCCCTCCTAGTGTTGAACATGATCCCGTCAATCCAACTGAGAAACATCACTCTAGAGGCTTTGAGCAAAATATCGGGCCAGCCCTTCGAGCACTACAAAACTTCTTGAAAGAGGCTGATCCCAATCAATATTGGGATGGCTTGCAAAAGGTTGTGACAGAGGATGGCAATATTTTCTGGCTCTGCGAGGAGCATGCACGTCCATATCAGGTACGGCCATTGCAACTCTGAAGAGAGAGAGTGCCTGAATTCACGAATTCGCGCCCATTGTCAAATGGATGCGAAATATGTTATACTATGCTTGAGTAGAGTAGACTCTCTCAAGTCTATTCAGATCAATGAGCACACAAGTTCAGCTCATAGGTAAGTTTGGTAAGTTACTTACGTAGATGTTACCGGGGTGTAGCGCAGTCGGCTAGCGCGCAGCGTTCGGGACGCTGAGGTCGGAGGTTCAAGTCCTCTCACCCCGACCAGGATGACACATACATACTTCTCCTCTCTAGGAGATCAGGAGCATCAATCCATATCGGATAAGCAATGCAACTTGACAGTGTAGTATGTGTCTTACATTTTACTAAAACAGGTATATCAGGAGCTTCTTCAATGCAGGAACGTCAGATTCATTCAACTACCCATATCAGTAGTTATCTGATCTGCCTGCGCCCCTCTCCGCAAAGGTATAAGAGCGGAAAAATGACGGGCGGAGGCTTTTCTGCTGTGCCTGTTTCTCCTGGACATGTAAGGTGCTTCCATTCTTACCCGCCTAGTCGTCGCAGGCGGCGGTAGGGCCACAGAAGTAGGATTTTGCTCCTCTTTACCGAATGTGGCTACCATCCTCGCTGTCTGCACTTGCTATCAGCTCTGACAGAGAGGAAGGGAAAGCTATTCATGCCTGTTCTTGTATTGAATTCCTCACTACAGCCTCTCTCGGTTATTCCTGAGCGCCGTCTCATCGTCTTGTTGTCGAAACATAAAGTAACATTCGTAGATGAGAATGTGCGCGGATTAATCGAAGAAAGTATACGCGCTCGACGTCTTGAGCTAGAGCATCCCGTCATTGTACAGTTGTTAGCGAATGTGCGGGTACCCCGCGTTGTGCTACAACCAACAAGAGCAAATATTCTGCTCCGCGATGATGAAACTTGCCAGTATTGCGGAAAACGTAGTCGCGATCTGACATTGGATCACATTATTCCAAGGTCTCGTGGTGGACAGAGCACTTGGGAGAATCTGGTTGCTTCCTGCCGATCTTGCAATGGCAAAAAAGGCAATCGGCTGCTCAAAGAGGTCAATATGCGCCTGTTGCGTCCCCCTCGTCCACTGTCACAAGAGTATCCAGGCATGTTCCTGCTCCGATATCCAAAATTACGTCAGGCCTATGAGGAATTCCTTATGAGTGCCCAGGTCGTACCAATGCGGGGAATCAGCGCCTAAGCAACACCAAAAGCAAGAGGGGCTTAATCTCCCCTCTTGCATATATCAGACTTGCTTCCAGATAAAGATGTGTATTAACTCAAATGTATTGTAACACACCTATGAGTAGTATCCAAGTCCTATCGTCTAGCATTGGGAATATCTATACATCAGTCTTTGTTATAAGTTATGGATGGAATGTTGTGTTGTTGTGTCCTGGGGTAGTAGCGCTGCTTTTTGCTATAGTTCCAGAGAAGGTGATCAACATAAATGATGATTGAGCAGGAAGCCACTGGTATACCAACTAATCTCGAAACTGGCCAGGTATACCTCTGTTTACACGGCCATTTCTACCAGCCCCCACGCGAGAACCCGTTTACTGGTCTCCTCCCATTAGAATCTGGAGCGGCCCCTTTCGCAAACTATAATGAAAAGATTACCTCTGAGTGCTATAAGCCAAATGCCGAAGAGGGCAATTTTGATGCCATTAGTTATGATCTAGGACCGACTCTCGCAGCTTGGCTGGAACAGTATCATCCAGATGTGTATCGCCGCATTATTAAAGCGGATCATATTCACAGGCAACGGTATGGTGTCGGCAATGCAATGGCCCAAGTCTACAACCACACCATTCTGCCTTTGGCATCTGCACGCGACAAACGTACACAGATTGTATGGGGATTGCTAGATTTCCGCCACCGCTATGGCCACGATGCACATGGCATGTGGCTTGCAGAGACAGCCACAAACATTGATTCTCTAGATCTGTTGGCACAATACGGTATTACTTATACCATTCTGGCTCCCTGGCAAGCTGCAACCCCGGTGGATCCATCGGAGCCATATATTGTTCCATTGCGCAATGGGCGTAGTATTACAGTTTTCTTCTATAATTCTCCACTTTCTGGAGGTGTTTCTTTTGACTGGAATACCACAAATGATGCCAATGTCTTCGCATCAACTAACCTGAGAAGACAAATCGTCAAGAGCAAGCAAGAGGCTGGTAAACCACAACTGATTCTCATTGCCACTGATGGCGAACTCTATGGGCATCATAAGCCTTGGCGTGACAAATTCCTCTCCTACCTCGTCAACCATGGCGCACCAGATCATGGCTTTGAGATCTGCTCGCTTGAAGCCTATATGCGTATGCACCCTGCAACCAAGGAAGTGCAGATTCGTGAGCCAAGTTCTTGGAGCTGTGCACATGGCGTAGATCGTTGGAATGCTGGTTGTGGGTGTACCGAGGGAGATAGCAGTTGGAAACTTGCCTTGCGCCAAGCCCTCAACAATTTGAATAACCGCGCTTGCCAATTGTTTGAGCAATACGCAAGTGAAGCCTTGAATGATCCATGGGCTGCCCGCGATGACTATCTCTCTTTGCACAATGGCTGGGAGACTCCGGAAATCTTCTGGGCACGGCATGGCAAGAAGCATCGTGAGCCCGATGAGGCTCAGCTAGCATGGCGTACTCTTACTTTGCTTGAAGCACAGTATTATCATCAATACAGTTTTACTAGTTGCGGCTTCTTCTTTGAGGATCTGGATCGCATTGAGCCTCGCAATAATATTGCTTTTGCTCGCCGGGCCATTAGTCTCACATGGCAAGCACTTGGCGTTAATTTGCAACGTGATTTTGTCAATGATCTGCGTGCGGCCAAAAGCTGGCGCACCCAAGTGAGTGGGGCCGATCTCTATAAACGCCTACCTGCCGTGCCACAAGGTTTGCTACCCCCACTAGACTAAGCAAACCAGCTACCTCATTCTCTGGACGCGATTTACCATGTCACCTCTGGTAACCGCGTCCCGCTGCTCTTTAAGATTTTTTCCTGAAAGCATGGGGGGTTCTTTGGCTTTTCTTCCTGAAAATAATTAACCTATTTAATCAATAATGAATTTTATGCTTGGTAAATTTTTTCTATGGCAAGGCTAAACCAAGATTTGGATGCCAGGTTTATATTGAAAGCGGAGATCAAAATCATAGGTGCCTAGACAACCCAGTCACATGACTAAAGTTCTTAGTGGAAGTACCGATCTAGATGGATGGAGAGGAGTAGGGGACTAAAGGCTTCCAAACCCCAAGGCTTCTCTGTATCACTTAGTAAACAGTTGGCACTGTAGAGCCTTGGTTATGCAATGCCAACATTGTCTGGTTCCTAGTTTTGGAATCTTACACAGACGTGGGGCTCAAACCCCATCTGATACACATAACCTTTAAAGGAGAAATTCTGATGAATACTACAGCTGTACGAGCTGCCATTCGCGATCGCATTGACCCAGTACTTGAGGCAATGATTACAAGAGAGCTCATTGAACAGGGTGCAACCCCATCAATCTTCGCGGGTCAGCAGCAACAACAGCCTGCAGCACAATTGGCAGCAATCGCTCCTGCTCTAATTGCGACACTGGCTAGCCAGCAGCAGCAGCAACCTGTGCAGCAGCAGCAATCTCCCATTGCAGCTCTGCTCCCAGTTCTGCTCACTACGCTAACTCAGCAGCAGCAACAAGTACCTGTTCAGCATCCTCAGCAGCAAATTGCAGCTATGCTTCCCGCCGTGCTTCCTTTGCTGGCAGGACAGCAGTCACAGCAACAATCACCAATTGCTGCTCTGGCACCTGTTCTGATTGCAGCAGTTGCAGGTTTTCAGCAGCAACAGGTTCCTTTCCAGCAGCAGCAACAGCAACACCTTTCTCAGATTATCCCAGCTTTAGTTGCTGTATTGGCTAGCCAGCAGCAGCAGCAGGTTCCTTTCCAGCAGCAGTCACCACTTCTCACTCTGGCACCTGCACTAATTGCAGCAGTTGCAGTCATGCAACAGCAACAGAAACAGTCACCCCTGATGTCAGCTCTGTCTGCAGCCATCGTTCCTGCCATCACCTCTGCTTTGAGCGGCAAATTCGAAGGCCGTGAAGAGCGCGAACGCAATGGTGAGCGTGGTGAGCAGGAGAGAGGCCGCTAGTTAGGCCCAGACCATAAGGATAGTTCCATTGCTAACGTGTACTTTTGCATAAACTATCCTTTGTGATACCACCAGTGAGCCTTTCTGCGTGGCTGGCTTAAAGAGGTTCCCTTGAGCCGGGTATAGCGAAGAGCTTCACTCGGTGGTATTTAAACATGACAACATGATGTTAAAATGACAGCATAAATTAATTAGGACAGCTTAAAAAAGGAAATAGTGAAACATCTATACTCTATCTAACGTGTACTCCAATGTCCATTCGTCTGGCGGAAAGCCAATGTGCGTCTAAAGAGCCAATACTGGCGAGAGACAGAGGGAGTCCAATCCCATCCTGATACATGTCGTCCTCACAACGAAGGAGATAATTCTGATGAACAGTAACGCTGTACGAGCAGCCATCCACAATCGTATAGATCCAGTCATTGAGGCTATCATCACAGAAGAGCTTAGAGATAAGGCAGGCAAACAGCCGTCGGCTCCCGCGCCTCAACCTTCGTCATCATTGGCTGATGTCCTAGCTCCTGCATTAGCTGCAGCACTGGCACCTGCACTAGCGCCTGCTCTGGCGACAGCACTGACTCCTGCTCTGACAGCTGCACTAACGGCAGCGCTAACTCCTGCTCTGTCGGCAATGCTGTCGCCTGCCCAACAACCTGCTCCTCAGCAGAGTGATCAAGAGAGTGGTAGTCCTGCTTCCCAACCTGGTGAAGGTGGTAGCTCACCCGAGGGTGAGAGTCATAATCAGTAAGTTTCATCCTGAACGATCGTTAGGGAATAATAACCGGGTATATGGCGGCAAAATGACTAGCTGCATTTTCGCCGTCACTTTTTATTGGGTGCCAATTGGCATTGATCTGTCGCATCAGGATAGTTACTACTGTAACCAAAATTCTTTATCCTCTTTTGACATCATGCTACGGTTGAGGGCGTCTGCAAAACTTTGTTTGCGTGGCCCCTGTTCTTTATCTGCGGCATCACGTGTCTGGCGACGATTTACGGTCAAGGTTGGTTGGCTCTGGCTTAGTAGAGTAATGAACTGCTCAACACTGACTTGAAAGAACCCTGCAAGACGTTCTAACTGCCGCTGACTTAGGCTGACTAGTTCAATTGCCCCTTCCTCGAATTTGTTCCACACATCAACGCCCAAGTGCAAAGCTTTGGCAACTTCTACTTTATTCAGGTGACGGATCTTGCGCAGTTCACTCAGAGTAGCAACTGAAAGCTGGGGTTCAAAGGCCCGCTCCAGTGCATTTTGACAAGCACGTTGTGTCAATGCTAGCAAAGAAGTGCTAGGATCTGTGGCCTCAATTTCGGCCGTGTTAATAGCATGATAAGCGGCAATAAAATCGATCAAGGCTTCTTGTTCTGCTGGATTATCACGGATCAGACGCATCTGTGTCTGCGTATCCCCATCCTCCTTTGCGGCCACCCATGCCATTTTCAAACGCTGCAATTCAGGAGAGTTCATTATTCTGTACGCCTTTCTTTTTGTCTATATCCTTTATCGCTGGTAGATGACTCGATTATAAGTCATATGTTGTTCTTTCATCATACATTCACGCAGATAACGACGAGCACGTTCAAAACGCAGGCGCACTGTACGTTCAGTACGGTTGCAAAGTACAGCAACGTCATTCCACTTCATTTGCTCAATAGCTCGTAAAACCATAATTTTCCGGTCAAGAGGATCTTGCAAATATGTTAGAATACGCAGACTCTCGTCTCCGGCATGCATCACTTCATATTGATCATCTGGATCGGCCACATCAGTGCCTATTGGTCCCTCATCATCCCTTGGCATTTGTAAAGGCTCAACAAGAGAGTGAGGCACGTGCTGGGGACGACCTTCTGGTCTCCCCTCATCGTCACGTCTGTAGTACAGACCTTCCTGGCGCAGGACACGATGAAATTCGTCAGCGCAGAGACAGCGCAAATAATGAATAAAATTCTTCGTCATAAAGACTTCATTGGGGTCCTGGGCTTCGCGCAACAAGTGCTCAGCCATATTAGCAATTGCTTCCTCCCGCAATTCCGGTCGGTGGCGCAAACCTTGAGTATGCCGCTGAAATACTGGTGCACAGCGCAGTACTAATACCTCACAGAGACGCCGGGCTCCAGCCACATTGCCTGCTGCTCGCAAGGCACGAATATTGATGATAAGCTCACTCTCTCCTAGCTCGTAGCGCCCATCGGCAGTACGCCGCCGCAATCGTTCATCGAGCGTAGGATCACTCAAATCGATCATCATACCCCCACATTAATTACCAAGCTTAGTAGTTTCTTTTTCAGTATCCCTATTATATAATTCTTTTGCCCATGGCCAAAGCGGAAACTTTTTACCACAGCTTTCTTCCAAAGTAACCCCCTTGCGGGATAGTTCCCGAGGAATACGGGAAGTTGGTGGTAGAGGAATACAGAGAGCTAGTGGTAGAGGAATCTGAAGAGTCGGTGGTAGAGGAATCTGAAGAGCCGGTGGTAGAAGTAGATGAGGAGTTAGTAGTAGAAGCAGATAAGGAGTTAGCGGTAGGAATAACTGTGGGATTAGCCGTCGGAGTTGTCCCTACATTAGCCGTTGGCGTCACCCTTAGCTTAGCGGCTGGAGTATTCATCGCAACGTTGGTTAGGTGCGAATCTCGATTAGTTGTGGCTATTCCAGATAGCAAAATTACAGCAGGAATCATAATCATGATCACTGAGAGAAGAATTGCCAGCTTTTGGACTGTTTTTTGACTGAGCTGTGTGAGTGCAACCGATAGCCTGGGTGCAACAGTATTTCTCGTCAGTGCAGAGGACTTCTTGAGTATTGCGCCCCCACTCTGCCAACCAATAGGACTTGCAGGTTCTATCACAGGTGAGACATCTGTCCTTTCCTCCAAAATGGTGTTAGTGAATAATAAGTCGATTGCTCCATCCTCAGAAATGGATGTGGCTATGGTCTGCTCAGATGGGGAGTATTCCAATTGCGGCGCTGCTTCAACCTTTACAGTAGAAGAAACATCGTTTATTTTAAGCTGAGTGCTGGAGAATGTGCTAGGGAATTCAGTAGATGGAGGAGCAAAAGGTGAAGGTGTGTCATACTTGGCGATCCGTTTGGCAGCACGCTGGCGGATAGGAGATATAACTACATCTTCCGAGTGTAGAGGGATACCTTCCTTGTGAGGAAGGATAGAATGTGAAAGAAGTAATTCTAGTGATGATGATAAAACAGATCGGATTACTTCTATAAACAGGGAGAGATCAGAAAAACGCTCGGTAGGATCTTTGGCCAGAGTTTTGAGTACAGCAACTTCGAGAGAGGGAGGCAAATTAGTTACTCTCTCTGAGAGTTGTGGAGGCAGTGTGGTGCTATGATATTCCATCATAGAAGCCAGATTCCCTGCAGCAAAAGGCACTTGTCCCGTAATCAATTCATAGGCAAGGCAACCCAGAGCATACTGATCACTCATAGCATCGCAAATACCTGCAAACTGCTCTGGAGCCATATAACAGAAGGCATACTCTTCCGTCACCTGATCACGAACAGCATCCTTCCTCTTCACAAGAGAGAAGTCTGTCAATACAGCTCGCCCATCAGTATCAAAGAGAATATTCTCCGGTTTAATATTGCCATGGAGAACATTGTTTGCATGCGCATAAACGAGAGCCTCTCCCACTTCTAAAATAATGGTTAATGCCTCTGATAGCTCCAGATGGTGAGATGGAATCTTATTCAGGCGATGACGCAAGGAGCCATTGGGCAGATAGTCCCGTACGACGAAAGGCTGCTCTTTCTCTTTCCCTATATCTAGAATGGGCAGCAGATGCTTATGTTGCAGGTTCTTAATGCACTGGGCCTTTTGCTGGAGGGTCTCATATTCATGAGAGAGGTGAAAAAGTGACGAAGCAAATATAGTGAGAATCACCTGATATCCAGGCTTATCGATTGGAGAAGCCAGATAGGTCGAATGTGAATATTTTTTGGCGAGTTGCGTTGTGAGGTTGTACTGATGAAATCTTTGCTGCATACTATGATCATTTCTAAAACCCCATGACTCGAGGAATCATGGGGTTCCTAACCTCTGTCCAATTTTTCTGATACTGACAGCTACCATTATGTATTATAAGAAAACATACAAGCAAATGGCAACTGAGGTATGAAGAAAATGGGAAAAAGGTCACTCATTGCTAATGTGGTATTTGCCCAAGGTGTGGACCATTACATAGCTGTTGTGCTTTATGTAGCTGATGTATAAACTCGCACATAGTCAACGAGCATGGGTGCTCCGGAGATAGTAGAAGCATTCGGATTACCAGCCCAGTCTCCGCCCATCGCAACGTTGAGGATGATGAAGAACTCATGATCTACTGCATTGGCCCATGTGGTGACATCCATACCAGAGGTATTGGATGCCACGTGCCAGTATTGTACGCCATCCAGATACCAGCGAATCTCCTCAGGAGAGGTACTCCTGTCAATTTCTACTCGATAGGTATGAAATGTTCCTTGGCAATCTGGTGAGCAAGACATGTGGCCTTGCAAACCTGTCTTCTCGTTACATGGGCCACCCGGAGCGACGCCGCAGTGAAGCGTGCCATATACTGCATTGGTGCCGTTAATATTCTCCATAGCATCGACTTCTCCGATGCTCGGCCAATTAGTATAGACCCCACGAAATGCAGCACCAAGCATCCATAAAGCGGGCCAATAGCCCTGAGCACCACTGCTTGTGAGGCCAGGGAACAATTGGATCGAGGCCTCGACGGCCAACTGACCACCAGGTGGGGCCGCGAAGTTTGTTGAATTTGTCTCAATGCGTCCCGAAGTCCAGGTTCCATCCCTAAGAATAGGCTTAATAACAAGATGGCCAGCGCCATCTTGATAGACGTTGGAAGTGCTATTTGACATTGTCTCGACTTCGCCAGTACCCCAGTTTGCTGCTCCCCCAGGGTAGCTAGCTCCAGTGTCATATAACCACTTAGAAGTGTCTACCCCTGTATTAGCTGGGCCATTGAATTCATCGCTCCAGATTTGATGCCATCCGGCAACCTTGGCTTGTAGTGGTCCGTGCAAGCCAAATGACATTGCCAAGATGAGCGCCATGACTAACGCAAGGAATAATGAGAAAATTTTATACTTCAATGTCTATTCTCCTTAGATACGACACTACTCTATATTCAGCGACGACGGAGGGCCCGCCAGGCTGCAATTAAGCTATTTGTCATAAACTCTTGAAGTTTTTTCGTGTTTTTTACTCCTGTGTTTTCAGAGGATAACCCAATAATTATATGAGGTGTATCATTGGTGACTACTGTGGTAGGATCAAAAAACCGTTTAGCTGTTAGAAGTATGCATAATGAAGGGGACCTTGTCTATGGGAAAAGAGGGACAGTTTTCCAGGGCATATCACGTGAGATCATGGTGATGATGAGGACAAGAAACTGTCCCTCTTTTCCCCTTAACAGGACAATTTTCCTGATGTTATACTCTCACGAGAAAAATGCTTCATCAATAACGAAGCATA
>CBJMBI010000027.1:0-16723 GCA_966427955.1 uncultured Ktedonobacterales bacterium | reverse complement strand
TCTGGTTGAGTTTGGCAAAACCCGCTGTCGAGATGAGCATGCCTGGAGGTAAGAGCCCTGTCTTTGCTTCTGTCTCTTTCCAGTGTGCATCAAAGCCAGCTGAAACCAGGATCAATTGTGGCTTGAAACGATCTGCTGCTGGTACCATTACTTGGCGGAAAATCGCTTCGTAGGTATCAAAACCTGCTCCTGCAAGTAATGGAACATTAATAGTAGTCCCTAATGCTGGCCCTTCGCCACGTTCATCCCATTGTCCTGTACCGGGATAGAATGGTGCTTGATGGACTGAGAAGTAGAGCACACGTGGCTCGTCATAGAACATTTCCTGTGTGCCATTTCCATGATGCACATCGTAGTCAATAATCATCACACGCTCAAGACCGTGCTGATCTAGGGCATAGCGTGCGGCAACTGCAACATTATTGAAGATACAAAAACCCATCGCGGCTTCTGCGACGGCATGATGCCCAGGGGGGCGTACCAGACAAAAGGCGTTCTGTATTTCGCCTTTGAGGATCGCATCAATGGCTGTGAGCGGTGCTCCAGCAGCCTTCAGTGCAGCTTCATATGATTTATCGGCAACGTAAGTGTCGGTACCAAGAGCAAGTATTTCATTGGATTCGGCAGCTTTCTGGCTGAGTTCTTCAACTTCCTGGATATACTGACGCTCATGAACTGTTGCCAGTTCGTCTATTGTTGCTGCACGTGGTGAGAGCTGCACCAAACCATCTCGTTGTTCCAGCCAATGCAGACCTTCCAAGTATTTGAAGGCTAGCTCAACCCGCTGTGGCCTTTCTGGATGCCCTGGCGGTGTGAGGTGTTCTAAGAATATTGGATCATATATGAGAGCTGTGGTCATGTGAAAATTTTGCCATCCCCATCGAAGCTTAAATTTTGGTTATTCCCTACTTGTTAATGCCAAGTTAGGTACCCCATTAGGGGTACCTTGTGCCTCTATTATAAAACTTTTTTGACTAGATCGGGAATATCAAAAATGGTATCTGCCACAGGAACGCCAGCAGCTTGTAATGCTGCGACTTTGCCTTGTGCAGTGCCTGTGTTGCCAGAAATGATGGCTCCCGCGTGCCCCATTCGCTTTCCCGGAGGGGCGGTTCGTCCTGAGATAAAGGCTACAACCGGCTTTTTCATGCTAGTTTTGATATATTCTGCTGCCTCTTCTTCATCGCTACCACCAATTTCGCCGCATATGACGACGGCTTTGGTTTGTGGATCATTTTCGAAAAGTTTCAGATAATCGCTGAAGGTCGAACCAATAATCGGATCGCCACCTATACCGATGCATGTGGATTGTCCAATGCCTGCCTGTGTGAGCAGGGCAATCACTTCATATGTCAGTGTGCCAGAACGTGAGATAAAGCCAATCGGGCCGGGAGTAAAGATCTGATAAGGGATAATACCGATCTTGCCCTGTCCCGGTGTACACAGTCCTGGACAGTTTGGGCCAATCAGACGTGCTCCTTTTTCGCGTACAACCAGGATGGCACGTGTCATATCAATCACAGGGATATTCTCTGTGATACAAACGATCAATTCAATGCCTGCGCTAGCAGCTTCCATGATAGCGTCAGCGGCTCCGGAAGCAGGAACAAAGATGCAGGTTGCGTTGGCATCTGTTGCAGCTTTGGCTTGGAAGACGGTATCGAAAACTGGAACGCCCTCTACACTCTGTCCGCCTTTACCTGGAGTGACACCTCCAACAATGTTTGTTCCCGCGGCTTGCATATTGCGGGTATGATATTGCCCTTCACGTCCTGTAATACCCTGTACAATTACCCGTGTTGTCTTATTTAGTAAGATACTCATCTTTTCTTATAGTCCTTTTTCCCTTTGAGCTATGGCTGCAACGACCTTTTCGGCGCCATCGCGCATATCTGTGGCCCATTCGAGCCCTGCATCTTTGAGTAAAGCTCGTCCCTCTTCTGCGCCAGTACCAGAGAGGCGAACGATAATAGGCAGGCCTTTAGGTAGTTCCTTCTGGGCTAGGATTACACCCTTAGCAACTTCTTCACCGCGGGTGATACCACCAAAGATATTGACCAGGATGCCTTTAACTTGAGGATCACGTGCCACAAATGTGAGTGACTTATGCATGATTTCTGCTTTGGCTCCTCCGCCAATGTCCAGAAAGTTTGCGGGTTTGCCTCCCGAACGTGCGACCATATCGAGTGTAGTCATCACTAGTCCGGCGCCATTTCCAATGATGCCAACGTTGCCATCGAGTTTGACATAGGTCAGGCCTGCTTGCTTGGCTTCATATTCAAGTGGGTTAGCTTCTTCAGGTTCAGACCAGCTTGCATACTCTTTCTGACGATACAGTCCGTTATCATCAAGCACAATTTTTGCATCTGCTGCTAATACCTTGCCATCGGCTGTGTAAGCAAGTGGATTGATCTCTGCAAGATTGGCGTCACTCTCGATAAAGGCTTTGGCGAGAGCTGTAAGAATTGCAGCTGCTTGTCTAAGGACATAGCGTGGGAAACCAGCGCGTGTCACAATATCAAGTGCCTCAAAGGGTCGTAGGCCCCAACGCATATCGATAGGCTGTTTGATAATTTTTTCTGGAGTTGTTTCGGCAACCTCTTCAATATCGATACCACCAGCAGTTGAAACCATTATGACGGGAGCTTGACTTTTGCGGTCGAGGATGATCCCCAAGTAATATTCTTCTTTGATATCGATTTTTGAGGTGACGAGCACCTTTTCTACCTTTAACCCCTTAATGTCCATGCCTAGTACACGTGAAGCTGCGGCATGAGCCTGTTCTGGGGTGTCGCCAAACTGGATACCACCAGCTTTGCCGCGTCCACCAACATAGACCTGTGCTTTAATGACAACAGGTCCTCCTAGTTCTCGGGCAATGGTTTCGGCTTCTTGTGGCGTGTATGCAACGCGTCCAGGTTGTACTGGGATGCCATGGCGTGCGAGAATATCTTTCGCTTGATACTCATGAATTTTCAAAATGTTTACTCCTTATGATATGAGTCGCGTAGCGTTATACGCTCTGTCTATTCTAAAAAATTTATGCGAGGTATGCAACAAGAGTGCGAGTTGCGAGTTAGAGCGATGCGGCCGTTCGCAATGGCTTTTGCTGTGAATATTATATGTCCGTTTTTAATGATTGGTCAATTTGCTCAAGACCTTGGACATCTTGCTCATAGTGCGTCAGTACTAGACGCAGAGACGGGATTTGAGGGACTTTTGGGGGAAAGAAATAGGAATAGGGTTACTTTATGCAAAGGCAAAACATCAAATAGAGAAGCAATTATTGCTTAAATGTCTTTAGGCATGGCAACCAATTGCTTCCGCTAATGATGGAATGCCAGAATTAAGAAGTAATTATTGCTTAGTTTTCTTTAGGTATGACAATTCTCTCCATGCGCGGTTCTGTATGGCGCTCCTGGTCGCGTTCTTCCTGAAGAGTAAGCAATGTCTGTTGATAAGCATTCAAGAAATTGAGAAGACCCAGCGTTTCATCAAGGGTCAAATCGAAGCTGATGCCTGTTGCGTGCCTGAGGATAAGCCCTCTCTGCTCCATACAGGCTCGGTACCTGCCGATCATTGCGTCCATAAAAAAATCCTTTCTGAGGACTTATTCTAATAGGCGGGCGGGAAGGGATCCTCTTACTATTCTAAGAGTATTGGAGCAGTATTGTCAAGAGGTTGAGAGCTCTATAGTTCTATAAGATAGCACATGGGTTCTTTTGTCTCAGGAGCTGTAGCCTGAAAGAATAGCCTCCAGAGCTTGTCAGTTAGGTGATAATATTCTAAAATGGAAACAATGTGGCTGAGAGCTACAAGCCAATCGTTAGAGAAAGGGTCTACTACTCGTGACACAAAATACAACAGCTTATCCAATTCGGGTAGGTGTACAACTTCATCCTCAGCATACATCCTATCAAGATTTTGCTGATGCTATACGGCGTGTCGAAGATATGGGTGTTGATACGATATGGAACTGGGATCACTTTTTCCCTCTTTATGGAGATCCTCAGGGTGGTCACTTTGAGGGGTGGACGTTATTGACTGCTATGGCAACGTTGACTAGCCGAGCGAGAATTGGCTGTCTCGTCACGTGCAATTCCTATCGGAATCCTGCTTTGCTCGCTGATATGGCAAAGACAGTTGATCATATCAGTAATGGTCGCTTGATCCTGGGTATTGGGGCCGGCTGGTTTGAGCGTGACTATCGAGAGTATGGCTATGAGTTTGGAACTGCGGGGAGCCGTTTAGCTGCTTTGGAGGAAGCTCTGCCTATTATTCGTCACCGTTGGGAGGTCGATGTACCCAAGCCTCTTCAGCCACATATCCCGATTCTCATCGGTGGAGGCGGTGAGAAGAAAACCCTCCGTATTACTGCCAAGTATGCTGATATGTGGCATGGTTTTGGGGATAGCGAAGTCCTTGCTCACAAAATGGCAGTGCTTGATGGGTGGTGCAAAGAGGTTGGGCGTGATCCTCGTGAGATTGAACGGTCAGCGGCTACGAACAAGGCTGATAGCGACGAGGTCCGTGATGCCTGTGTCAAAGCAGGGGTGACCCATCTTATCTTGGGATTGGGTGCGCCATGGGATTTTGATGCGGTTAAGAACTTGGTGCGCTGGCGGGATAGTCGGCGTTGTTAGTCTCTCTTTGCTGCTCTCGGTGTTGCAGGTAGTCCTGGAGAATGGTGAGATAATATGGTGAAAGTTTGTTGAGGAGATCCTCTTCGCTAATCCAGAAAGGCTGTCCTTCAATACTTTTGCGTAATTCTCCACCGACTACTTTGCCTTGGTAGGCAAGATGAATAACGCTCAGGCCATCTAGGCACTTAGTAGGCTTCGGGTAATGGCCGATTAGACGCGTAGGAGATAGTTGTAAACCTGTTTCTTCTTTGCCTTCGCGTATGACTGTTTCCTCAGGAAGTTCTTGCCAACGCATAAAGCCTCCTGGAAAAACAATTGTGCCGTTTGGCTGCTCGACTACTAGAAAATGGTGTTCTCTTTCCACAAGAACGCAAACACTCCCAAAAGGAGGGAGGTTCCCACCGAGGATGATATTGAGGATATTAAAGAAGAGGCCTGCCGATTTTTTTAATATCTGGTAGAGCATAAGTCAAACCATATAAGCTATGTGGGTATGTGAGCAAAAGCATGGCTTTGGCTAGCAGAGCCATGCTTTTTGTTTGGTGAAGCTAGATATTGCTATCCGTTTTTGCTGAATTGACTGTCTCTTTAGTTATGTCGGTGGTATCCTTACCTGTCTGCTTAATTGTTGATGCAGCATTTTGCGCAATTTCACTTAAATTGCTGGCTGTACTTTTGGCACTGGTTTTGACTGTTGAGGCGGCTTGTTGGGCGTAGCCCTTCAGCGAGTCTGTGGTCTGAGAAATACGCTCAGAAATTTGTTGTTTGTAGGTATCTAATTGTGATTTCTCTGGTAGACAGCCTTTGCATTGTTGGAGACGCTCACCTATCTTGTTACGCAGCTCTTCGCCTCTCATTGGGGCTACGAGTAAACCGATACCAACGCCTAATAACATGCCTTTTGTGAACCTATTCATTGCTCATTCCATCCTTTCATGGGCTCATACGGTGGAGATACGCTCCAGACCTAATTCTATTGTATCATCCACGACTAAAGTTACGTTTAACACAAGGCTTGAGTTTCAAGATTGATGACACCGTCTCCAAACGACACTGTCCCGAAGTGGGATTTTCTTCTTGCTCGGTTTCTCAATTGCAGTTTTCTAAGCCAGAGCCCCGGCACTGTGTGGACCCGATCTGTCGCATAAGAACTGCATATGTGGAGGGCATTTGCTAACTCTCAAAAAACTCTGCTCCAAGGGCACTCCTTCTCTGCTAGGGATACCCAATGCAAGAGGAGTTTTCCAGGGGGAAAGAGGGAAAACTTCGCCAACAAAGGGAACCACTTCAGCTTAGCTCAAAATGCTATGCTATTCTCCTGCTCCTACTTTAACTAACGGCTTCAGCAGGAGTCTCTGCTTTAGCAATCCCCGCAGGACGTGTTTCGCCAACGAAAGAGGCGCAGATCAGTGTGATCACAGCCATACCTATGAGATAGAGAGCAATTGGCCAGGAAGCGCCGTTGAAGCGAGCAAGCAAAGCAGTAGCTATAAATGGTGTCAGTCCACCAGCGAACATGGAGGCGATCTGGAAACTGAGCGAAACTCCACTATAGCGAATAGTGGCGTCAAATAGCTCGCTGAAGAGAGCTGCTTGTGGACCAAACATTAGCCCAATTCCACCCATGGTCAGGACAAGAGCTAAGTCGATCAACAATGACGATCGGGTATCGATGAGCCAGAAGGCTGGCAATGCTATCAAACCTAGAAAGGCCCCACCGGTCAGATAGACAGGCAGTCGTCCGATACGATCACTCAGGGCCGCTGCCAGCGGAATAGTGGTGGCCATCGCTATTGCCCCAAGTAAGGTTCCATTTAGTGTTGTGGTGCTTGGTACCTTGATAGTACTACCATAGGAAAGAATAAATGTAGTAAAGATATAAAATGATCCGTAGAGTATGAATACGGATCCTACTGCCAGGATCACCGTTTTGAAACTGGTGCGGAGTACCTTGAACAGAGGTATTCTAGCTATTGTCTGCGTGGCTTTTATACGTTCAAAATCAGGCGTTTCTGGAGTGTTAAAACGGATAAATAGCCCCACCCCGATGAGGATAATGCTAAGCAGGAAAGGGATACGCCAGCCAATAGCCAGGAAATCCTGCTTCGAGAGGGTGGATGAGAGCGAGCTGAAGATTAATGATGAGAGGAGCAGACCTATGGGGGCCCCCATTTGTGGCCAACTGCTGTAGAATCCTCTTCTGACCGTCGGTGCATGTTCGGTAGCCATCAGCACTGCGCCGCCCCATTCTCCTCCTACTGCAAAGCCTTGCGCAAAGCGCAGCACGACCAGAAAAAGAGGGGCAATAATGCCGATGTCCTTATATGTTGGTAGGCACCCAATAAGGAAGGTTGCTATTCCCATAATCACTAGTGTTAGGATGAGCACGGCCTTGCGACCCAGCCGATCTCCAAAGTGACCAAAAAACATACCGCCTACAGGACGAGCAGCAAAGCCTACCCAGAAGGTAGCGAAAGCAGAGAGCTGGGCCGCTAATGGGGAAAGCTTAGGGGAAAAGAAGAGTGGTCCCAAAACGAGCGCAGCGGCAGTCCCGTATAGGTAGAAGTCGTACCACTCAATACAGGTTCCTATGAAACTGGCTATGGCTACACCTACGATAGATGTATGTTTAGATGATTTTTGCATACTAGCTCCTTTATTTTTTTCCTTTTTGATGTGTTTCTAGGATATCTCCATTAAGGTCGTTTGACAAGTGCCGCATCGGCCCAACGATGGCGGAAATCGTCCCTATTGCATGCTAGTTGTCCCGATATCATCCGTTTGCCCAAAAGGGTGCTTGCTTCATGTTTGGGAGAAGGATTCACTGTTATGAAATGCCCTCTAAATCAGTGCAACAATTCTAAGAGTTGAGTTCTGTGCTATCATATCTTAGAAGGGAGGAGCAATATGACAGAAAGCACCTTATTGACAAATTCTGCACTGTTCCGTATTGGAGTCTCTGCGCTGATCTTTGATGAAGAGCGGCGTGTATTGCTGGCACATCGTCGAGATATCGATTGGTGGAATCTGCCTGGTGGTGGCATGGAACATGGTGAAACGGTTGAGGAAGCAGTAATTCGTGAAGTAAGAGAAGAAACCGGCTTAGAGGTGGAGGTGAAATATCTGGTTGGTGTCTATTCAAAGCCACAAAAGCAGGAAGTCGTACTGACTTTTAACTGCCGAGTCACGGGAGGTGTCTTGGCTCCTACTGGAGAGTCTCGTGCATGTTGCTATTTTTCTCCTGATGATTTGCCTGTCAATACGCTTCCCAAGCATCGTCAACGTGTCGAGGATGCCTTGCTTAATTTGCCGCATGCTGTTCTTCGCAGCCAGCTCACGAGTTCGCAAGAAGATCAGAAGTTGCCCCCTAGATGATGAGCCTGCTTTTCATATTTCTTGCAATACTACTGCATTCATTGCCGTAATTTCTAGCTTCTCTGTAATATGTTTACCGTCCAGCAACGATAGAAAAGTCCCAGTTGGCAGTAACACATGATGCGCATGTTGCGTATGATTAAGCAAAAAGTAAATGGCACGTCCATCGGCCTGCACACGTTTTGTCACTTCAATTCCCTTGGGTGCTTGCAAGACGGATTCTACTCCTGCCTCGTGGCAAAGCTCTTTGGCCAGCTTGGTTAGTAGCGTATCATCAGGCTGTGTGGCCAGATAATATGCATGTCCTTGTCCATACTGGTTGACGGTCAATGCGGGGTTGTTGGCGTAGTAGTCGTGAGCAAAAACGCCGTGCGCTTGTGCCCCCTCTAAGTGTAGCAGTTCTCCCCAGAGTGTACAGGGATAGGTACCAGCCAATGGGCCATCTTTGATAACTATCTTGTTAGTCATCTCTGGTGTCCAGGGATCAAATTCTTCAACGTGAATACCTAGGAGTGTGCGTAGCTCAGCTGGATAGCCTCCCAGAGTAACATGGTCTTTCTCATCGACGATACCGCTAAAGAATGTCATGAGCAATGTTCCACCTTGCTCAACAAATTGTTCTAGGTTCTTAGCGACACCTGGACGCAACATGTAGAGCAGGGGGGCTATCACCAGACGATATGGACTCAGGTTGCAAGTAGGCTCAACGATATCGATGGCTACATTGAGCTGGTGGAATGGGGCATAATAGCTTACTAGCTGTTCAAAGTAGTGCAGGCGATTGCTCGGACCTGGCTGATATTCGACTGCCCACCAGTTGTGCCAATCCATAAGGATAGCCACCTGGGCGGTGATGCGTGAACCCACTACTTCGGGAGCGAGTTTCTCGAGTTCTGCACCAACCTGTGCGACTTGTTGAAAGATACGGGGATGCTCATTGCCCTGATGACTGACAACGGCGCTATGGAATTTCTCGGCTCCGGCTTTGGATTGTCTCCACTGAAAGAACATCATCCCATCAGCGCCGCGAGCAATGGCTTGGAGAGCATGCAGGCGCATCTGCCCTGGACGTTTGTGAGGATTTTGCTCCATCCAATTCACTTGACTTGGACTCTGTTCCATGACCAGATGTGGCTGTCCATTTTTGAGGGAGCGCATGAGATCATGTGGAAGTGCAATTCTCCAGGCGGGAGTTGTTCGTGCGGGATACATATCGAAGGAAATGATATCGAGATAGGATGCCCAAGCAAAGACATCTACAGGCTTGAAGCCAACCATAAAGTTGGTAGTGAGAGGGATGTCTGGTGTGATCCTGCGCAGGATCTCTTCTTCAACACGGTAGCAGTCAAGCAAAGAGTCAGACATGAAGTGCCAGTAGTCGAGACATTGGCCAGGATTGTTTTGGGCAGGCGAGATGCGTGGTGGTAGGATCTCCTCCCAACTAGAGTAATGTTGGCTCCAGAAACTAGTTCCCCAAGCATCGTTAAGGACTTCCAGAGTATGGTAGCGTTCCTGTAGCCAGCCTCTGAAGGCTTCAGCGCAAGTATCACAGTAGCATTGGCTAGTATGGCAACCATATTCATTATTCAGATGCCACATTTTCAAAGCTGGATGGCTATGGTAGTGTTCAGCTAGTCGCTCGACTATCATAGCCGACTTGCGACGAAAATCAGGACTATTGGGACAGTAATGCTGCCGTGATCCATGGCTCAAACGTATCCCCTCGCGTGTCACTGGAAGCATTGAAGGGTACAAGCGACTCATCCATGTTGGGGGAGATGCCGTGGCTGTCGCCAGATCAGCAGCGATATCATTCTCTGCTAGCAGATCCATAATGCAGTCGAGCTGGTCGAAGTGATACTGCTCCGGCCTAGGTTCCAACATCGCCCAAGAAAAGATATTGATCGAGACCATATTGACCTTAGCTAGCTTCATCAGACGCATGTCCTCACGCCATACATCTTGGGACCACTGCTCGGGGTTATAGTCGCCTCCGTACAAGATCTTGCCTGGTAAGGGATGGTGCATAGGTAAAATCCTTTGCAAAGAATATGAGTACAAACCTGTCCAGCGAGGCCTGCTGATAGCTGGCCAGCTGAGTACTGAACCATCCAGACTCAAAGATGGTCTGCCAAAGCAAATCTGCTTGGTATCTTGACACAAAAGATATTATTAAGTTATATTTGTTCCTATTCGGTATTTTATATCATAATTAATAATAAAATGCAACTCTTCAGAAGTAAAGTTGTAATGATGTGCAAGCACACGATCAATCTCGTCAATAATGGCTTTCGATTTTCTGGCATAAATCGTATAACTTCCGGTATTACCGCGTTTGAGATGCCGTGCATGCCGCTGAAAATCATCCATGAGTTGCTGGCATAACTGTTGCAAAGTATCGACCATCGTACCATCTTCAGGATACGAAAAACGAAACCCAAAGATCATATAATCCTTCAGATTGAAAGTATCAGATGTAACTGTATAATACCACCAAAACAGCGAGCTATTCAGTAATGCTACAAACACGTCCCGCCTATACTCTTCGGCAAAGGCACACTGTTTATTCGAAGTTGTCTCGTATGGCCAAGCAAAATTGACAAAGACCTTCCAGTAGAGTCCTCCAGCAGAGCGATAAAACATTATATTCTGGTTTGGCTTCTTTGCCAGATATGTGCCAATTCTCTGATGTCGCAGAACCTTAGCCATAATCTCATTTTCTAGTGGATGACCAAACTTGGGGTAATAGTGCCTATTAGAAGGATCATAAGGTACTGTGATCTGACAATAGTTCAGGCGGGAGAAGAGCTGATGGCGTTGGTCTTGTGACCACTTCATCAAACACGTACTGAAGCGCTGTTCTGGCCCCTGCGCTTTTGCTAGATAAATAGCGGTAGGAATGCTGGCAATTTTGTTTCCTGAGAAGAGCATCGAAGGGCGAAAATGATAGAACGAAAGCCAACTGCGGGGAAACCACTGTCGGAAGTTCTCAATGAATGGGATCATATTGCGGGTTGCGAATGCTGCCAGCGGCAGAATCATCCCTTGACGACCATCTGGTGCAAGTAGTTGCTGGCTACGTTCAATCACGCAAGGGTAGAGATTGGCACACGGCAGTGTCACAAAATTATGCAGCACATACGGAAAGGTCTTATCTGTGTACTCGACGTATGGTGGATTGCCGATGATAGCAGTAAATCCTCCATTACCTAGTACATCCTTGAAATGTTGCCAGTTAAATGATTTATTGCCCATATTAATATCTCTATTACAAGAGCCATCCTGTTCGGTAATGCTCATATCGCTCAATGTGTTGCCCACATGGATATGATGATCAATCTGTGGCAGGAGTGCTAAATCTTCAACTTGCTTGATCTCCGCAATCAACTGAAGGAACAGGCGTAGTAAGCAGAGTTCCACCGCTTCCTGCATAATATCAATGCCATAGAGATTGTACTCAATGATAGACTTGAGAATAAAAAAGCGCTGGCTGGGATAGTGTTGGACCTTGGTGAGAAGTGCTTGAAACTCATCCGCATTTGGGATTGTTTGCATGCGCTCAAGACACGCCTCATACATCGCCGCTAAAATCTCCATTGCTGCGAAGAGAAAAGCTCCAGCTCCGCAGGTTGGATCAAGAACCGTGATCTGCTGTAATGCTTCATAGCATTGCCATAAGCTTGCTGTATCCTCAAGCTGGTAGATCGCATCGATGCTAAACTGAAGGATATCGAGATTAAAAGTAATCAAGTCATCAATCCCCATAATCTCACCTGCTGCAATTTTGCTCTGTAGAGTTGCGTAATAGCTGCGTCTAGCATCGTACTCTTGTAATGTCTCACCGGATAGATAAGGCTTACATTTGATTGCATTGTAGATATAGCGGTCGGGATCTTCTTGTAAGAGACGCCATACTTGTCTTTGCTGGTGCATGGGAGATGCCTGCATTGCTCTGTCAAAGAAAGCAGGTAATATTACATTTTGTGAAATATACCTAGTAATATCTTCTTTAGTATAATATGCTCCCATTTGTTGCTGATTAACATATTGCTCAAATATTATTCCTAGAATAGAAGGATAAAGAACACCATAGTTATCTGAAATTATATTATGTATTTCCCACTGATAGGAGTTAAAGAAAGAAAAAATGGAATAAAAAGCGTCATCGGGAATAATAAGATCTAGGCATGTATGATCGATAGTACGAGCTTGAAATAGGCTGCTATGGATATAAGGAACACAACCGAGAAGATCGGCGCATCTGCTAGAGTGTACTGGAGTATTTAATCCTTGGTGGAAGAGAGGGAGGAGGAAATGCTGGTAAAAGGTATCAGGACCATAGAGGCGTTGTGTTATCTGTAGTCGTTTGACCAAATAATGAGGGTCACCATCGAGAAACCCTCCAGCTTGGAGAAAAGAGAGGAACATCAGTCGGTTGAGTACCAGTGAGCCATACAGATCGCGCTTAGTGTCCCCTATATCCCCCTGGATATGGGCTAGAAAAGCTGCACGCTGTAATTTGAAACGGTTAAGGAATTGTTTTATCTTATTCATTGCAGTACATATTTTAGTATCTTTTGGAACCCATCCGATATTTGATGTCATAGTTGATAATAAAATCTACCTCTTCATCACTAAAAGCGTAATGTTTGGCAAGAACCTGATCAATCTTATCCAGGATGGTCTTTGAGCGTCCTATATGATATTCCTCTAGCTCAATTGCTAATGCCCTCTTTTGCATTGCAGGATTGGGTTTAGTATTGCGCGTACTGATCTTGGCATGGGCCTGAATGTCATTCTGTAATTGGATTGCCAGTTCTGACAACGCTTTTAACGTATAGAGTTCACGATCAGCAGGAAAATGCTTCACCAGTGTATGTGAAAGATGGAAGCCATCGGAATACGTTGCAAACCAGAGATAAAAGAGAGAACTGTTCATCAGAGCCATCACCGTCCAAGCGGTCAACTCATCGGTGAAAAACAGCAAACGTCCATGAGGTGGCTGCATCTCCACACCATCCTTTTTATAAAAAGGAATCTGGCAAACAGCCTTTGTCCAATAGTTTGTGGCTTCCTGATAATAGACAAAGTATGGTGTCTTCTGGGTAGAGAGCACGGAAGCGATACACTGACCTCTGGATCTCTCTCTGATTTTGTGCAGGATGCTTGCCTGAAGTATTGAAGCTAGTTTGGGAAATCCTCCAACATTTGTGGTATACGTCACTGGGGTATAATTGATCAGGTCGATCAAAACAGAGCGTTCGGAAGTATACCAGCGGTATATTCGTGTCGTATGGGTGAGACATTGCGGCGCTTGGTCACGTTTGGCAATCAGAATGGAGAGTCGCTGGAATACGCCATCAAATAGGCGACTGGGAAAGATTTCAAAATTTGCCAGCCACAGATGGGATGCCAACTGTCTCAGTGTCTTGCGTAAGTGCTCAAAACGTGTGCTACCACAAATGCTCACTGGAACCAACAAGCCGAGATAACTTTCCTGTGAACTGCACAGCATTAGTGAACGTTCAATTACAGCTGCATAGAGATTGCCACAACTCCTCTTTTCATACCCATCAATAGTATAGTCATGTCGTACCTTGCTATACTCCACATAGGGAGGGTTCCCAATAATCACATCAAAGCCTCCTTTTTCCATAACCTGTGGGAATGCCTCATCCCAGTGAAATGGCCGCCAGGATTTCTTATAGCCAAGTGGCGCAGAAGAAATGGCCTCGTCAGCTTGCTTATTGTCAGCTTGAAATTGTGGGTGATTGTATGAAGAGTTTGAAAAAGGAGGAGAAATATTGTAGTTGTCTGCACTGCGAGCACTACCAACTAGGGCATTACCAGCATGAATATGCAGATTGAGCGAAGGTAGCGAGGGAACATCCTGCGATTGGAAAATGGATGCTAGCAGTGCGAGATAGAGGCGCAGCTTACAAACCTCTGTTGCTTCTTCCATTACATCAACACCATACAAGTTCTTCGTCAGAATATTGGTGAGAATGAAGTGCTGGTGGCTATAGTGACGGGTAATTTGCTCAAAGAGAGCATGATAAGCAGCTTTTACTTGATTACTTTCATCATGCCAGATGGCCTGGTAGGCATGCTCATTGCTCAATGTGTGCATCCGGGTGATACAGGTGCTATAGAGCATTTCGAGAACACTAAGAGCTGCAAAAAGAAAGGCTCCTGATCCACAGGTAGGATCGAGGATGGTCATCTGCTCTATGGCTTGATAGAAGGCGAGTAGGACCTTGGGCCAGTTACAGGTAAGAATAACATCCTGTGCAAAGCGCAAAATATCCAGGTTATGTGTAACCATGTCATTGATATTATGTACCATGTCTGTTTGTAGTAAGGTTACAAGATGCTCGTAGCGCGTACGCCGTACTTGATATTCACGTTGTGTTTCTGTGGGCAAGTAATTTACACTCGACAAAGGATTATATATGTAACTATCAGGATTATGTACCAGTAGACGCCAAGCAGAGGTATAGTGTTTTAGGGCATCTGGGTACTGTTTTTGGACTTTTGTGAAAAGAGAAGGAACAATAGTATTTTTAGCAATATACGCCGTTACATCTTCTCCTGTATAGTATGCTCCCATCTGCTTTTGATCAATCTGTTGTTCAAAAATGTAGGAAAGGATATGTGGATGTATCTCATTCTCATTTTGGGTGGGATGACCATCGAGGTGCCACTGATAGGAGTCAAAGAAAGCGAAGACTTCTATAAACGCCTCATCCTTGATAGCGATTGTGGGATAACAGCATTCTAAAGCATGCTTCTGGAACAATGGTATGCTGGGGGTAGGTACTGTGCCAAAGATGCTACTGGTATATTTTTGTTGTTGCTGACCGAGTTGCTCGTAACAAAGGGGCAAGAAGAAGTATTGATAGAAAGTATTGGGACCAAAGATTTGCTGCATGTATTGCAGTCGATTAGAGAGATAGTTGAGGTCAGCGTCAAGTAATCCTTGTTTTTGTAGAAAATAGAGAACAAGCAAACGTTTAAGCATTAAGATTGTATATGTCATCTGCTCATTTTCATTAGCAATGCCTTGAACATGTCGGTAAAAAGCTTTGAATGCCTCCTGAAAACGACGATAGATGCGTTTTGTGGTCTGATACGATTGGGATTGTGTATAGGACGTTGCAAGTATCGTTGGCACTATTCTTACCTTGAATTAATTAATACTAAAGTTGTATTTGTTGTAGATTGTACCAACGATGTCAAGTCTGGCGGCTAGCTTACCAATCTCTCCCGCAATGAGCCATGTAAAATTGTCCAGGGTCTCTTGTCAGAATACCCAAATAATGATAACCTCATCCTACTTCTATGTGAGATCAAAAATTATTGAAGGTTTTCAGGACAAGGAGATGAGATTTTTGTGCCACAGACAGCTAAAAAAGAACAACAAGCCTTGGGTCAGAAGCATAGCCGCCCCGGGCAGCGCCAGCAAGAGCGTTTGCAACGCCAGATACGTCGGCAGCGTCGTCAAAGAATCGTAATGAGTACAATGGCAGCAGTTTTGGTCATCACATTGGCAGGCTTTGCCTTCTGGGAGTTTCAGCATTACTCCGCTGAAGTTGTTGCCACTAACAATTTGTATGCTACTGCTACTGCGCAAACCAATAACTTGCATGCCACTGCCACCGCAGCAGCGTGTACTCCCGATGTCCTTTCTGCAGAGTTATTGGCAAACCAAAATACTACTGGGCAATCTGACGCCACGTCTGCTCCTATCGTCTCTCCGACCCCTCCTCCTGCTAGTCCTCCTGCTGTGAAGGGAGCGCCGAAGAAACTCTGTAGTGGCCTTGAGTATATCGATATTGAGCAAGGAACTGGCCCAGTCGCGAAGAATGGGAGTACTGTGAATGTGTACTATACTGGCTGGGTACAAGGCGGTCAGAAGTTCGATAGTTCCTATGATGAAGGTAAACAACCCATTGCTGTCTCGCCACTTGGCCAAGCGAGTGTGATCACAGGCTGGAATCAAGGGCTCATAGGTATGAAGGTTGGTGGTACTCGTCGTCTGATTATTCCTCCTAATCTGGGCTATGGTGATCAGGGGCGAGGGCCTATTCCACCAAATGCAACACTCATTTTTGATATCACTGTTGTAAGCATCAGCTAGCCAAACGTTGGTTCGTCTCGGCTATTCTGAGCAAGAGATCCTACAGTACACACAGACAGTCCGGGCTGATCACTACGACCTATCGGTTTCCACACAGGCGGAGCAAGAAGCGCTTGCTCAGTTGGAAACTGATAGGTCATAAGCTGAGCGCATTTTGAGATTGGCTTGCGAGATACTGTACTAGCCGTCGAGGGTACTGATATCTCCAATGGGCTCGCCCAACTCCTTGGCGCGAATTACACGGCGCATGATCTTGCCTGAGCGTGTCTTGGGCAAGCTTGGTGTAAACTCCAGTTCATCTGGCACTGCCAGCGCACCAACAGTTGTACGCACGTGCAGTTTGAGTTCCTTAGCTAGTTCTTCGCTAGCTTGATAATCATTCTTGAGGATGACAAAGACTTTCACATGCTCGCCCTTCACGGGATCTGGCTTCCCAATAGCGGCGGCCTCGGCAATGGCAGGATGACTGACTAAACTCGATTCGATCTCCATCGAACCTAATCTGTGGCCACTCACCTTGATCACATCGTCTACGCGACCTTGTACACGAATGAAGCCCTTTTCA
>CBJMBI010000026.1:0-16748 GCA_966427955.1 uncultured Ktedonobacterales bacterium | reverse complement strand
GCACTGGTATAGATATACTCAACCAGCTCGTCGGTGATTAAGCTAGGATTGTGATAGCCTTGCTTATCATAATAGCTGCGAATAGCCTGACGAGAAGTCAGCAGATTATAGATAAATTGCCCTATAATTGGTGTACGTAGGAGAAGCTTCCATGCGGAGCTAAGAGGGCCAGGATGGGTCTCCTCTAGGATAATAGGCGATGGTTCTAGCAGTACGAGCCGCTCGAATAATTGGGGACGACGATATGCTGCGGCTATCACGTAGGCACTGCTGAGCCCATGTCCAATGACAATAGCCGGTTGATCAACGGTTTCTTTCACGGCCTCTTTAATGAAATCACTAATCAGATCTGCATACAGATCCGCATCATAGTCGATTGTTGGGTGATCAGAGAGGCCAAATCCTAACAAATCTGGCGTGTAGACACGGAAGTGTTCAGCTAGCGTAGAAACATTTTTGCGCCACTCGTAGGAAGAAGCTCCTGGACCTAGGCTATGGATGAGCACAAGTGGCTTTGCATCACGGGCCCCTTGTACCTTATAAAACATATCACCATATTTCCAGGGATAGCGGCGCTCTTCACCAGTGAGCACCGTATCGAGTGGGCCAGCCATCATTTCAGTCACTTTATTGACAATCGCCAGCGTCCCGAGGACACCACCTACAGACAGGCTTGTCTTAAACAATCTTTTTGCAAAAGCCATAGAACACGGCCATCCTTCTTGTATTCAAAAATCCTCACTACTTGAGAAAAATATCTTCCGTTGGACAGAGGAATCTCTCTCCAATGATATTACCACAAATGAGTCCCAGAGTTATTCTATAGACATTCTTCATCATCAAAATTTGCATGTCTTAATATAAAGATGTTATAAAAAATTTGTAGACATGAAAACTCAATGAATAACAAAGTATTAATCTATGCGAATATTATGCTATAATTTTGAAGAATCAAATAGTTTTGTTTAGAGAACAAGAATGGGGAGGTTTGGAAGTTGCACGGTCTGATTTTTGTCACCTGGGAGAAGTTTCTACTCGAACACTTTGGCAATACGATTCTTGAAATTTATCGTGAGGAAATTCAAGGAACAGAAGCTTACATTGCCTTAGCAAGCCGTATTTATGATGACGAGGTGCTTCTCAAAGGGGTTGCAGCTGTGACAAGAGCTACAGGCAAACCTGTGAATATCCTATTAAGGGAATATGGCCGCTATTTTATTACCAATAGTCTAACTGGTCGTTTATGTACCTATTTGCTGACACGGGTCAATAACTCACGTGATCTCTTGCTGATGATGCGTACTGCCCATGCGCAGATGCGTCGTGTAGCCGATGCAATGTTGCCTCCTATCTTCAAGTATGAAGCTCTTTCGGACAATCCTAATGAATTATTATTGACTTATGACAGCCATCGGCAGTTATGTCCAGTTCTATGGGGATCTATTGAAGGTGCAGCCGATCGTTTCGGTGAGAAGGTTAGCATTGTTGAGCGCACCTGCATGCGACATGGAGCAAGTGCTTGCCAGTTGGAAGTTCGCTTCTTTGGTCTCAATGTATCAAAAGCGCCTGCTGAAACTGTGGCGATGCAAATTCGTCATCGTGAGCAAAAGCAGATGGCTGATACCATACTGCGATTGCTTCCTCCTGAGAATGGTATTACATTGCAAGATTTGGAGACACTCCTGCGTGCGCAGTCAGGTATACCTTTGTACCTGCTCCGTCCCAGCTTATTGTTGAGCGCACTTGCGCACTTACAGCACGCAGGACTAGTAGCTAGTACGGCAAATATGCCAGGAGATATTTTGCTGCGTAGACGCTATTGGCGTGTCTATGGCTAATTCTCGAACTATCTTGTTATGTCGGTCTGGTTGGTTCAAGGGATTTGTAGTTATGCTAAAATGGAAGATATGAAGCAAGAGCTATCATCATATATCAGACTTTCGGATGAAGTAAAAGCGGCATTAGATGAGCAGAGAGCAGTGGTTGCCCTTGAATCGACTGTGATTGCTCATGGTCTGCCCTATCCTGCAAACATTGAAGTGGCTAGGGCAATGGAGGCTGCTATTCGAGCTGAGGGAGCCATCCCAGCGATGATTGCCATTCTGGATGGCCGCATCGTTATTGGCTTAACCTCAGAAGAAATCCAGCAGTTGGGGATGGCTCCTCAAGTGCAGAAAGTAAGTCGGCGTGATCTGGCTATCACGCTGGCCACCAAACGCTGGGGAGCAACAACTGTTGCTGGAACCATGCTGTGTGCAAACATGGTGGGCATTTGCTTTTTCGCCACAGGTGGTATAGGTGGTGTGCATCGAGGGGCTGAGACGAGTATGGATATCTCGGCTGACTTGCAAGAACTAAGTCGTACACCAGTACTGGTTACCTGTGCTGGAGCCAAATCCATCCTTGATCTTGACCTGACCTTGGAATATCTGGAGACACATGGTATCCCTGTTATTGGCTGGCAAACTGATGAACTCCCAGCTTTTTACGTGCGTAACAGTGGGCACCTTTTGTCCCATCGCTTGGATGATGTTGATCTGCTGGTAGCTACCGCTCGTGCTCAGTGGGCCTGTGGTCTGAATGGTATTATTGTGGCTTGTCCTATTCCAGAACAGCACGCTCTACAGGCAGAGCCTCTGGAGAAGGCAATTATGGCAGCACTGCAGCAGGCAAAGGAGCAAGGCATACGTGGTGCAGCAATTACTCCTTTTGTGCTGAAACAAGTAGCTGAGAAGACGACAGGTGAGAGCATTGAGGCTAACAAGGCACTGCTCATTAACAACGCCCAATGGGCAGCTCGCTTTGCGCTAGCTTATTTTAGCTGAAGAGAGCTTTGCTCCAAGAGACGCACCATGAAAATCACAGGTACCTATATGAATTTTATGGTGCGTCAACGAGAATGCCTAGCTTAGGATTGCGCAAGCTGAAGGTGAGTATTGTTCTCAAGCAGCTTTTCTAGTGTTTCGCGCTTAATCCGATAGGACTGCCGTTTACGCGCATGTGGTAGACTTATCGCGGCAAGTATCCCATATTTCACCCAACGTCTAACGGTTGTAGCATCCACGCGTAAAATATCAGCAACTTCTGAAACAGTTAATAAATCATTCATTTTTTTTGCACTCCTTATTGTGTTCGGTGCCATTATTTTTTTTATGGCACTGTATGTTATTCACAGATGGGAAAAAAACAAAGACAGAGAGGAAATCTCATTTTGGTTTTGTTCCTGATAAAACCATTTCGTCTCTGACATATCTTTGCTGATCCATTTCTCTAAAACAAATGATATCATCTTTTAGTCTTTTTCTTCTATATGTTTAGGAAAAATGGACTATATAGCAGTATATTTTGCCATTTAGATATGGGAAGTTCCATCACGCAGGTGGGATGGAAATGAAAGTGCCGTTCCTCAGTATGTATTGAAAACGTTTCCTTGATCTGTGTGCAAATAGTAATCCTTCCTCCTTCAAGGGAATACTAAGGAGACTTCCCAAGCAAGTTTGTGCGTGTTGCGGGTGTGTGGTAAAGAAGGATTTGAGTATTTGGTTTGGCAGGGACAACAGTGGGTATCTACTCGTATCCGCATTGTGGGTGTGAACTGGACCGTGACCACAATGCGGCGATTCAACAACATCCTCACCCGTTACCAGAACACATCAGGGACAGGAAGTGTCCCACAGCAATCCCTTGTGGGGTAGCTGTAGAAGCCCCTGTATTTCTGTATGGGGTGGCTTCACAATATCACTGAGAGAGAAAAAGTGTTAAGCTTGTTTGGTAGGCAAAATACGTGTCAACTTTGTCCCACAAACAGTGCAAGGGCCTTGTAGGGCAGGCTTACCATTTTTCATGGTAATCTGTTGGTAGTCTTTCAATTCACGCTTATCTTTGCATTTGACACAATATGCGATCTCTGCCATATTTTTCACCTCCTCTCTTTAATAGTCTTGTGCATTTTGATTAGTTGAGTTAGTTGGATCTATCACCCCTAACTGCTGCTCATAGTGCGAATACATGTGCATAGTATAGGTCCTATTAGAGGCTTTTGTCTACACCTCTTTTTTGGGGAGTATTAAGCATGTGGATAACCTATTCTTGTTCGGCAGTCTCTAATGACAATCAACTGAATTTACCGACTCTGCTGTTTTGACAGCAGTTAGAATATTGGTTCTGGACTGCAAAATGGAAAGGCTCTAATCAACAGTGATTAGAGCCTTTTGCTAATGGATTCTGGTTGAAGAGTGTGATTACCGATGGAAAGAGCAATAACTCAGCTATTCGATATCGCTTATATCTACATCTCTACTGACCTGTCCTGCCATCTGCTTTCCTAGTTGGCGAGCAAAGAGCACAATTTTTTCGGCCATTACCTCTTCTTGGTCAAGGTTTTGTTTGAGCAACTGAGCACATTGTTGTTGTCCCATAGTTACTGCTGCATCAATAAGACCCTGGTAGGAAGCAATTTCATAATGTTCAGTTTTGACAGCTGCTTCCAGGTCATACATCGAGAGCATTTCAGCGGATGGTTGCTCACGCATAAAATTATCATGCTCTTTCTTGAGCCCCTCAATTGCTAGGCAGGGTGCTGTTTTTGGCTGCTCTCCAAGGATATTGAAGCATTGCTCGATATTGTTAATCTGCTGTTTAGTCTCAGTGAGATGTTGCTCGAAAGCTTTCTTGATATCTGGATCCTGAGCCTCTTTGGCCATCTCTGGCAAGATGTTTGTAATGCGCTGCTCGGCATCATAGATGTCACCCAGCTCATGTAAGAACAGTTCTTTTTGAGTTTGTACTGGCATAGATCAATTGCCTCCTTAGCTAGCTGAAACGAATATTCATCTCCTGACCTAATGCTTCCCTTGGTTGCCATAGAATTTATGTATTGAGGACTACTCAATGACCTGATCAGCAACCAGACGTTGTTCTTGTACACTTATAGCACGTGTCATGATCCAAAAGATAGACAATCTATTTGGTTATTCCCAGCAGCTAAAGATTTGGAAGAGTTATTAATGTGCTGTGCGCAACTCTTGCAAAGTTGCCAAGCGTTCGCGGGCAATTGAACTCCCTGGGTTCATCTTAGCTAGGTTGCGATAAACCCGGCTAGCTTGCTCATATTCTCCCACAGACTGGTAGGTTTGGCCTAGCAAGTCGTAGGCTTCATAATTATTGCGATCGATAGTAATCAACTGCTGCAAGGCGGCAACGGCGTCTTTGACCTGCTCTGTCGCCACATAGTAGCGTGCAATCTGGATCTGATAGCGGGCTGCATCCTGGTTGCGTCCCAATTGCAAGCAGAGGCTAACGACCTCGCGTAACACATCCATAGACTCGCCGTCGAGTTCTGCGGCCCGGAAGAGGCTGGAGAGTGCTTCCTCGCTGTTGCCCATCTCGGCATAGATGTTACCGATACGTTGAATCTTGGTTGCTGCCTGTGGCAGAGTGCCATTACGCAGATAGATATCTGCTAGTATGCGCAGTTCTGCTATTCCTTCATCCAGCAGGCCACGTTTGATATAGATATCGGCCAGTTCTTCGTGGGCGCGTGGATCATCGGGGGCAAATCGTACCATCTCATGCAATGTATTGATTGCATTGTCGTTCTGCCGATTCTGCCTATAATGCTTGACCAGTTCCAGATACTCGCGCATAGTGCTTTCAGGATCATTGTTGTCTGCTGATATGTCATCGGATAGCGTTGGAACTACCTCATCTTGTCCAGTTTTCAGCTGTTTTACTTGGCGTAGAAGGGCCTGCATCTGTTCTAAGCGACCAGTACGCTTATAGGCCTGGACAAGCTGCAAGGAAATCTCCATTTCGGGAGCTTGATGTTCCTCACCCTCTTCACGTGGGCGTGCGGCCCATGTAGCAGGATCCATTGCCTTAGGAGACTGTCGCACCAATTGCAAAGCCTGCTCAAGATGCTGCATGGCTGGTTCGGGTCTTCCCTGTGCGAACAATGTCTGGGCTGCACTAACGCGAGCTAGGATTTCAACGCCATTCTCACGTGTCCCGAGGAGATATGAGTCCAGTGCACGGTCGTACTGACCACACTGCTGATAGATCTGTCCTAGTGCGTAATGTATATCCGCATTGTTGGGTGAGAGATCTAGCGCTTGCAGATACTCGCGTATCACAAAATCTGCATGTTTCTGTCCTGGACCACGTAACTGCCAGCGGATACGTGACAACACTTCGAGTGATGTAGCACGCGGAGTGCCCAAGCTTGTAAGCATTGCAATATGCCAGCGAACAAGCGCTGTGATATTGCGCGGATCAACTTGCAACACACGTTGGTACTCTGTGACAGCCTCCCGAATGCATCCCTGCTTTTGCAAGGCCAAAGCATAGTTCAAGCGGGTAGGTACGTTGGTTGGATTCTCCCGAAGGGCCTGCTCTAGCTCGGTCATTGCACGGTCCAAGTAGCCAAGACGCAGGTAAGACTCGGCGGCAAGGGTGCGTTCGCGTAACAGGTCTTCTGTATTTCCCTGAGCTGCAAGCAGGTTGATCAGACGCATGCGATAGGCAATGTTATTAGGGTCCAGTTGTAGGATACGCCGGTAAGTTGCAACGCCATCGTCAATACGCCCATTAGCAATATAGGTATCTACTAGAACTGCATACTTGGTAATGGCCTGATCGATGTTTCCCTCACGAACATAGATTTCGCATAGCACCTGATGTACGTCCAGATATTGCGGCGCGATATTAATCACGCGCAAGCACTCTTCCTTTGCTGGAGTCAGCAGTCCGTGGTTAATATACTTCTGGATATCCTGCATAGAGCGGATGACCTGAAGTCGTACGTTTTCTGGCAGTGGGGCTGTGCTCATTAAGACTGCATCAGCAACGTCATGTAGTGCAGAGGCTTTTGCCCCAGCAATCTGGCTAAGCAGATCTTCTGCAGCCGGTACCTTTGGCTGTGCAGGCTGACTTGACAGAAATGTTGCACTTAGTGTGGATAGCGCTAATTGGTCCGTTGGAGGTAGCGGTGAAACACCAAGTGGTGATTGCATGGATATATCGATAGGGGGAGCTAGTGGTACTGACCCTGGAATGGGAGAAACTGGAGCAATCTGTGGCTCAGGGACAGGTACCTGTGACACCGGAGTTGGGACTACTGGTGGTTGTGCTACAGGAGGAACTAGAGCTTCTGGTGCAAGGACACGTGTTACATTTGGAGTAGCATTATCTGTTAACCAGGATGGTGCGCTTGGTGGGTTAGCAACAGGGGCAGGTGGTGCCACTGATACTGTGGGAGAGACTGCGGGTGTCTGTGAGCTGGCAGTCTGAGGCTGTATGGCAGCTGGCTGTTCGACGGCTGGCGCAGCTGTGGGTGCAACTGGTGGACTGGCCTTCTGTGTTTTGTCCTCATCATTCAAAATGCCAGTGAGCCAATCTGGTAATTCTCCAGTGGAAGTAGTTTTGGCAGGCTCTGGTTGCGGGTTACTGGTTGCATTGGGTACAGTGATAGCTACTGTGGGAGCTTCAGGGATTTCACCTGTAGATATCTGAGGCGAACCGGAGGCGGCCTGTGATCGACTATTCAGAGGAGAAGTGTCTGGAGCAGGGGAATTCTGCGCTTGCTGAAGCATGAATTCGACTTGCGCAACTTTATCATTCCAGCCGCGGCTGCGTAAAAAACCAAGGAGAGCATTATAGACTGTAAATGCCTGTTCATGTTCGCCTAATAAGCGGTGAGCCTCAGCTGCTTCCTGACAGAGTTGGACGAGTTGATCGGATTCTTCCACCGTTAGCGCATCCAAATTGACGCGATCGACAGCTTCATCAAAATGCACAGTTGCTGCATGCAAATCGCCACGTGCCCGGTAACACTGTCCTAATGAGTAATAACAGGACAATGCATATTCAGGATCATTCAGTAAAGCCTGGAACTGCTCAATGGCTTCATCCCAGCGTTGTTGCTCCTGATAGAGCCAACCCAAAAAGTATCGTGCATCTGGCCGGTCGAAGCCACTAGCGAGGATCTGTTCACAGAGGCTAATAGCATCATTGAAACGGCCCTGGTCTTGATATACTTGTGCTTGCTGCAATGCTTCAGTGACTTGGTTAGCAGTCAACCTCTGTTGAGGGGCGGAATTCATGCCTCCACCAGGGCCGGCCATGGTCGAAGTGGGTCCTGAATTGCCAACACTGCCATAATTACCAACACTACCCATATTATTCATGATGCCAATATTACCTCCGTTTGTGTTTCCCGATATAAGTGTTTCTTTGGTTGCGTTATCCCCTGGTGGTGGAGCAGTTTTATCTGCTGATGTTCTATTCACAGGGTCGTCTGCATGATAGTCTGAATAAACTGATGGTGCTCTTGCTATTAATGCTAATGGATCGGATATCCCGTTACCTTTAGTTTTACTTTCAGTCTTGATTTGCATGAGCATTTGTTGTGCATGTACGTTTGTCCCATCCGCACGTAGCACCTCTATGCACTGCTCTTGTGCTGACACAAAGTCATTGTGTAGAAGATAGTCCTGTGCGGCAGCCAAACGGTGTTGAATCATTTGGGCAATATCTTTTTTCTCGAAATAGTAATGTGCAAGCCGTTCATGTGGCTCAGGATTGCCAGGGGACAACTGAACTGCTTTCCGCCAGCCTGCCTCTGCGCGTGTTCCCTGACCTGCTTGCGAGTAGAGATCTGCTAGCTGTAAGTATGCGCGGTAAGCGTCTTCACGTCTATTCAAAATGCCGTACAGCTCGGCGGTTTTACTTAATGCAATAATATTACTGGGATCGATCTTGAGGATATATACATACTCCTCAAGTGCTTTTGACCATTGCTTGGTCTGCATGTAGCAGAACCCCAGACCGCTACGAGCTGCTACATCTTCTGGGAACTCGGCGAGCGCTTGTTGATATTCTTGCTGAGCCTCTGGCCAGTGGCTATCCCAAAGGTAGCGGTCAGCTGCATTCATCGCTGCACTAAAGACATCTTTGTTCCCAGGCATGAAAGGGTTCACTTTCTTGAGTACGTGCACACTAGAAAAACATTATGGCACGGATGGGTAATTGTGTTGTAGCCTGTTATGCCATAGGCTTAGTTAGCAATAAGGGTACTATAAATCCCTCAGGGGGATACTTACTTTGGTACTAAAGTACCTTAGCTCTTTTTGGTCTCCTATTAGCTGCGATAGTTGATAAACTGGAGTGGTACTGGATAATCTTTTGCTTTGAGGCTGGCAATAACTGCCTGTAGCTCATCTCGGCTTTTAGCAATGACCCGTACCGCATCACTCTGCATTTGTGTGCGCACTTTAGGATGAGTTTCACGAATAAACTTGCCGATATCTTTACCCAATTCTTGTGAGATGCCCTCTTGCAACTGGATAACCTGACGAACTCTCCCTCCAGCAGCGTCCTCTTCTTTACCTGGCTTGAAGATCTTGAGCGACAGATTGCGACGTACGGCCTTGCTCTCAAGGACATCGCGCACACTTTTCAGTGTGAGTGTACTATCAGTGACAATGGTAATCGTCTTTTTGTCGTGCTCAATCTCCGTTTTTGTATTTTTTAAGTCATAGCGCGTCTGTATTTCACGCCGTGTCTGATCAATTGTATTGACCAGCTCTTGCTGATCAAATTGTGAGACTATATCAAAGGAGCAATCGCCTGCCATAAAACCCTCTTTTCCAGTATTCTCTCTGGTACACATTGGCTAGCAGAGGAATACACTACGTGTCTGACGTTGCCATTCGTCTATGCCTTTTCTGGCATTGTAGCGCATTTCCCAAGAGGTTTCCACCCTTATCCCCCAAAAATCCTTGGTCATTCGTGCAAGGGAGTCTTAGCTGCAGTTTGGAGTTCTTCATAATTGCGAGCTTGTTTGTACAAATTCTGGGCAGCACGTTCTGCGTCAAAACTGACCAACATATTCATCTGAGGATCTCGGGCGACAGCCTCAAAGGTAGCTGCGATTGCACGGATCGCTTCTGGGTCGGTGATTTTGCCGTTCTGTACTTCTTTATAAGCCCTAACGAGTATTTCTTCTTTCGGTATCTGGATTGGCTTAGATGGCTCGAACAGGGTTGTGGTGGCATCGTGTTCAGGTTCGGAGGTGCTATTATTTGGGCTGGGTGTCTGGTCTAACTGGAGAGTTTGGACTGGTAGCTGCTGGGCTTGTCCTTGCATACTCTGCTGCTCGTCGAACGTCTGGCTAACAAGATTGCTGTCTATTACTGCGGGGTTGTGGGGTACCAATTCGATATCGCGAATGTTGACCCAATTAATCTGTACACCCCAGTGTTCTGTTTTGGTACGCATATATTGGCATAAATAGTCATTGATGCTCTCGCGACGTTCTAGGCTCTCACTAAAGTCATCTGTTGGTAAGCCGGAGACGGGATGATTGGGTTGTTGCTGGTAGGTATCCAGGCTTTGGGGCCAGTTAAGGAAATCATTGGGAGTAAAGACAGTGCCAATAGTTTGTAATGTCGCTATGAAGGTGTCCCGCAGACTCTCTTCCCAGTTTTTGATTTGGATTACGGCGAGATGAGCTGTCTGGGGTCTTACTTGGTACGAGATTAATGCTCGTAGGATAACATCCTCGTCATGTGATAGCTGGATTTTTTGGGGTGGACAGTTCCAATGTGTTTCTTCCACATTCACTTGATGGGTGACCTTCTCCCAAGGAAAGAGCAGGTTAAAACCGGGCTCAAGCGTGCGAGAATACTTACCAAAGGCGAATACAATCTCAACTACACCCTCAGGTACGGGCTCAATGCTGCGGCGCAGGATATAACCAGTGAGAACAAGTAGCACTAGCACTAGGATAATGCCTACCGGGGGTCCAAAAAGCGCAAAAATACTAATTGATAAGAGGAGCGCAAAGCCCCCAGCGGTGCATAGGGTCCACACACCAGGTAATGACCTACTGTAGTGGATAGCTATTCCCTGCAAGAGGGCAATGAGAAGAATAATTATGGCAATCGGCCAGAACAGCTCTGGTGGGAAGTTAGCTGTTCCGCTGGCAATTGGTGGAAGTACCAGCAAACACGATACGCCAGCAAAGAGCAATGGAATAATAATCAGTCTGATAGCGTACCAGAGTTCTTGGAGGAGATCATTAGACTCTGCAGATGTATTGGCATTTGTTTCACTATCTGCTTGCTCTCTAGAGGTAGAAGTGTGAGAAAAGACTTCCATCTGGTGTTGATCGGGTGAAGTGAATAACTCTTCTGCGTCTCCCAACGGTGTTTGGTCTGAAGACGCATGAGAGAGTTTTTGTTTCCCAGCTTCTGAGTCTTTCCTATCTGATGACATGTATTACATCCTTCCTACCCATGGACGCGAGTCTTGAGAGTAAACTTGGAGTCCCTACCTCTTCACCTAATAAATTAAGTGCCATATCGAGCGCTTTAGAAATTAGGATCGTATATACTACTCTAGTATATTTAACTTATGATTTGTCCTTTTTCTTGAAACTACAAGATCCACAGCCGCCCCCGCCGTTCTTGGTACTATTACTGCTATTTTTGGTACCACAGCAGGAAGCTTCGCTGCTCCGTTGCTCCTGCGTTTCGACAGGTACATGAATAGTAACGCCACTCTCTAACATAACTTCGACTGAGTTTTGTGGGACATTGATGGCGACAACTTTGCCAGTACCACTGGGCGTCTCAAGCATTGTGCCGATATGGGGCATCTGCTGTTTCGCTTGGATATAGTTATCATTTTCGTAAGAGAGGCAGCACATCAGACGACCACAGACGCCAGAGATTTTTGTAGGATTGAGCGGAAGACCTTGCTCTTTGGCCATTTTAATCGAAACGATACCGAAGTCAGTGATCCACGAACTGCAGCAAAGGGTTTTGCCGCATGGACCCACTCCCCTTTGCAGTTTGGCCTGATCACGCGCTCCAATTTGTCGCAGCTCAATGCGCGTGCGAAAAGTGGCTGCCAGATCGCGTACTAATGCTCGAAAATCGACGCGTTCATCGGCTGTAAAGTAGAAAGTAAGTCGACTGCCGTCGAAGTTATATTCAGCCTCTACCAGCTTCATAGGGAGCTTATGCTGTAGAATACGCTCATGGCAGCGCGTGAGTGCTTCCTTCTCTTTACTCTTAAACGAAAGCATCATCCTTAGCTCGTCTTCTGTAGCTAGATGTAGCACAGGTTTAAGAGGATCACTCAGATCACTCTTAGCGACCTTTTTTGAGGCTATCACGACACGCCCCGCCTCGACTCCGCGTGCTGTTTCTACAATGGCATATTGGCCATTCATGAAAGTCTGACCCTGTGGATCAAAGTAATAGATACGACCAGCCGGACGAAAGCGAATGCCGACGACAATAATGGTTTGCTCTGTACTCGTCGTCAAAGACATCTTTTGCTATCTTTACAAAATAACAGGACATTCATCTCTATTCATGATGTAGGAGAATGAATGTCTTTTGACAATTGTTAAAGGACCTGATACATCTTTTTGTTATCTTACATCTCATTAGTGAGTAAGATAGCCTCGGCTACCTCGCGCATGGATTTCCGGTTGTTCATACTAGCTTTCTGAATCTTACGGAAGGCTTCTTGCTCGGAGAGTCCTTGCTTTTCCATCAAGAGCCCTTTGGCGCGTTCAACGACCTTGCGGGTCTCCAGTTTGTCTGCAAGTGACTTTGCCTCTTCTTCAAGAACACGGAACGCGCTATAGCGTGCCAGTGTCACCTCAATAGCTGGGGCGACCTCGCTCTCGCGCAAAGGTTTGACAATATAGTTGATGACACCAGCCTCTTTAGCTCTCTCTACTAACTGTTGGTCTCCGAAGGCTGTGAGCAGCAAGACAGGAGCGATTTTTTCTTGGGTAAGAGTTTCAGCAGCAGTAATGCCATCCATGTCTGGCATGCGAATATCCATAATGACTAGGTCTGGTCGCAGTTCCCGTGCTAGATTGATGGCACTCTGGCCATCTCCCGCTTCCCCAATTACCAAGTAGCCTTGCTTGGTCAGCACATCCCGAAGATCCATGCGTTGAATGGCTTCGTCATCTGCAATAATAATTCGTGTTGGCATAGTGCCTCCTCAAAAGCCTTAGGAATTATCCCGACCTTGTTGAGAAATACTCTTCCTCTGTAGAGAGTACTAGGAAACGTTCACTGAAAATGTAGCGAAGCTCTAATTCCTAATTGACAATTCTTTGGAACTTTATCCTATTCTCTTGTCTTTCTTTATCGATCATGTTATCATAACACCAGAGATTATTGCAAGTGCCAAGGAACCCGATCCCCTATAAGGGGATGAGCTCGTGAGCAGCTCTAACGTTGTCTCGCAAGCCTACCTGACCAGACTCAGCCACCCGTCGAGAGACTGATGGGGCTACGTTGTCGGTAAGTGTTCAAGTTCCTATTTGTGGTACAAAAATAGAGCGTATAAGCATTTATTATAGGGGACAATTCTATCCAGAATTGTCCCCTATAATGACTTTATCGATATTTTTTATGTATTTATGGTATTATTATTATCATACATTTGCCTCCTGCAACTCTCTCTTTACAATTCTTGTCAAAGCTTTTGTCTCGTATACAATCTTCTCTAATTGTTCTGGTGTGATGGATTGCCGCCCGTCACAAAGAGCATTGTCTGGATCTAGATGGGTTTCAATAATGAGTCCGTCAGCCTCAGCAGCGATAGCGGCGCGGGACATGGGGGTGACGAGTTCACGGCGTCCGGTTGCGTGGCTAGGATCGACAATGATGGGAAGGTGGGTCAGGTTTCGGAGGAGGGGGATGCAGGTTAGGTCGAGAACATTGCGTGTCTGGGGATCGTAGCTACGGATGCCACGTTCACAGAGGATAACGTTGGGATTTCCTGCTGCTACAAGGTATTCGGCTGCTAGTAGCCATTCATCAATGGTAGCCGACAATCCTCGTTTAAGCAGTACTGGTAGCTTCTTATTGTGTTGTCCTACAGCACGTAAAAGCGGGAAATTCTGCATATTGCGTGCTCCAATTTGTAAGATGTCGGCATATTGGGCAACCTCGTCTACCATAGCTGGTTCCATCACCTCGGTAATGATGGGCAAGCCTGTCTCTTCGCGTGCCTCTGCTAATAAGTGTAACCCTTCTATGCCTAGTCCCTGGAACTGATATGGTGAGGTCCGAGGTTTGAATGCTCCTCCTCGTAAGACGGTGGCTCCTGCTTTCTTAACTGCCCGTGCGGTTGAGAGCAACTGTTGCTGATTTTCGATGGCGCAAGGGCCTGCCATGATAACTGGGTCTGCATCTCCTCCAATGGTGATGGGCGTGGCGCCGTGAGTTTCTCCGATCAGAATGCTTGTGCTCTCGGTCTGAAATGCGCGGCTCACAAGCTGGTAGGGGGTTTTTAGGGAGATGAGGTCAGCAACGGCGCTCTGTTGCTCAAGGATGGTAGAGGCTTCGGAGTCAATTTGTTGACCGTCTAAGGCGATGATCTCACGACCGCTCATTAGCATTGTCGTAATTGGATACCGGTTACCTGTCATTCGACAGAGAAGGGCCATCAATTGTGCTCGTTCTTCACTCGTTGCTTGGGTATGAATGGTAATAATCATGGCATGGGTCCTTTCATTGTGCTCTCAACCAGCTTTTTAGAGAAACAAAAAAGCAGAGGTTTTTTTCCTCTGCTTCTCCAGCATGCTGGTGGTCAAATCTTGCTCAGCCCAAAGGGCCCACCATCATGCTGGAGGGCTAAACCAATAATAAAAGCTATTTAGCTGTCTGTTGGCTTGGTTGCTGAGCATAGTATACATTCGAACTAATTCCTAGTTGTTGTTACGCTTGTTCTGTTCCCTGAGGTTATTCTTTTCACTCAGGATATAGTTAATTATACGTGGCTTACAATGTTGTTGTCAAGTGGGCTGGTCTATATATCGTGTAGAGATTAGCCATCACTTTTTATCGCAATGATCCAACAAAGGCCCTTGCCAAAGGGCAACTATCTAGCTAGCTTCTTTCAAAGAAGCGCTAGCGTTTCTTTTCACGACGTTGGTTAGCACGGTACGCCCGGTAGAGATCGTCATCCTGACCCTTAACGCCCAATTTCATAGGCGGGGGAGCATTTTTCACTGTTGGGGTAGCATGCTGACGGTTTGTGCGTTGTTCTCGGGCTTTCTGCTCGGCTCTGAGTTTGGCGCTTGCTGTATTGGGCAAGAAATCCAGCTTCACCAGAATATAGAGCAACAGAATCAGTGTAGCAATATTCAAAAATACTGCAGAACTAAGCGCTATGGAATTATTGAAAATTCTTAATGTGTAAATGGGATGATCTATGCCTAGTTGATGTGCAAGAGCGAACTCGTAGGGCAAAATAAGCTGTGCTCCGAAGAGATAAATGGTCATGCCAATAAAGTGGCGTATCTTAAAGAGAGGTTCCCGATGCTCTGTTGTCTTGCTTTGTTGTTTCGTCTCGGTTTTGGTCTTGACTGTCGATGCTGGGCGGTCCGGGTTGTGATTGGCACGGGCAAGGCGTGCTTTGGCAATCTCTTCCTCTTTTTGTTCACTCTTATCGACTCTTGAGAAAAACTTGGGAAGGGGCGATAGATGCTGAGCCTGCTTTTCTGGAAGAGGCTCGCTTGTCGTTGAAGTTTCTATCTCCTGCTTGATGTTAGTAGCTGTATCTATGGTGAGTTTCTCTCCTTGGTGTGATGAATTTTCGGCTGTAGTAGCTGCAACCAGTACTGGTTGGTTGCGGCGCTGGCGTGTCCGTCGTGACTTTCTGATTGTTGTTGTCGTTGGCATAGGATCATGTCCTTGGCTCATGTGTAGTCTCCTGAACGGCCTGTATTTGGCATAGTTGAGTCTTTATTGCTAAAGGCTTCATATGGATCATCATCTGGTAAATGGATCGTACTAGTCGTGTGTTGTGTTCCCAAGGCTTCATTACTGGCTACTGCGTTGATGATCGGCATAGGCCCTACTGGCTGTTGTGGAGGAACTGGCAGGGAGGCTGTACCCTGATACGGCATAGGTTGTGCTGCTCGCATCGGCGGTTGTGCCCATTGAGAAGGATGTTGAGCTGGCTGAGGCTGAGCTGGTTGCCCTTGAAAAGCGGGTGGAGCTATGGTCCCGAGGACTGCGAGTCCTGCGCTTGCAATCTCTTCATCCCTTCCAGCAGCATTACCTCCACTAACGCCGAGGCCACCTACTGTGATCCCATTAACACGAATTGGCCAACCTCCAGCGGCCATGATAAATTTTCCTCCGGTCATTGTTGCCAAACTGGCGGCAAAACCTGGAATTGCTGAAGCCCATTGTGCCACAGAGTCCGTTGATTGGTTGAACATAACGGATGTATTAGCCTTGGCAATGCTGATATCGCCGGTGGCCCAGCCATGAGGAGACATCATTCGTTCAAACAGAACCAAGTGCCCTCCAGCGTCAACAATAGCGATACTGACGGGACTTCTCAGTTCGCGGGCACGTTGTTTGCACGCTTCTAAAATTCTGCGTGCCAAGTCAATAGATATGCTCATGCCCCCAAAATCTCCTTACTCGATGCTCTATTTCTTTATTGTATAGCCAAAATAGCCAGATTGGGTTTGTATATGTACGAACGTACCCCCTGATAGGTTGGATGGGACTCAGTATGTCAGAGTGATGCGACTTAGGTCACTAAAATGGGTGGGCGTCTTTTTTTGCGGAGTCTCATCCCATCCCAACGGGCGCAATGATTAGAGTTGAAAATTTAACCAGCCAACCCAATCCCACCCCTGCGGACGCGCTGAAGCGGGTCCCTACTCTTTCGGGCGCTAAAGCGCTTCTTGCTCG